>JBAVTI010000401.1:0-11876 GCA_049696055.1 Paracoccaceae bacterium
CCCTAACCCTGATCGGCTTGCCCGTGGCCGATACCTTAAGCGGAGGCACCGGCAGCGACCTGATTTACGGCGGCGACGGCAATGACAGCCTGCTGGGGCAGGGCGGGGCCGACTACATCGACGGTGGCACCGGCAATGATACCATTCGCGGCGGCACGGCCAATGATACGCTGATCGGCGGCGATGGCGATGACAGCATTATCGGCAATGCCGGGGGCGATCTTTTGTTCGGCGGCGCGGGCAATGATTACCTTGAGACCGGGGTTTTGATCTCGATGCTGGATGCAGGTATCGGCGATGATACCTTGATGGTCCGGATGTCGGGCGGCGGTGATCATGTGCTTTCGGGCGGGGAAGGGGCCGATACCTTCACTCTGATTGATGCCGCCGATACCAGCGTCTCTGACATCACGATCACCGATTTCAGCCTAGGCCAAGATAGCCTGAGCATTGACAGCATCGCCCTCGGCACGGTGTTGAACGCTGGCTTCGCGCTGGAAGTTGTCACCGGCGGCACCCGCATCACCCTGACCTCGGGCGACAGCATTACCCTGCAAGGCATCACCGCCGAGCAACTTTACGTAGCCTTCGGCTTTGCCGGAAACGATGTCTTGCTGGGTGATAACACCGACAACCGGCTGTTCGCCGGGCAGGGGGCCAACAGCATCGATGGCTTAGGCGGCAACGATCTGCTGGGGGGCGGCGGTGGCTCTGATACGCTGAAGGGCGGCGATGGCAATGACACTCTGGCAGGCCTGAACGGCGCGGATTTCCTTGATGGCGGCGCTGGCGACGACGTGATTTACGCTCATGCTGGCAACGATACGCTCTACGGTGCCGATGGCAACGACACGCTTTATTCCGGCACCGGCAGCAGCCTGCTTTACGGCGGCAATGGCGATGATCTTCTGCAATCGCGCATGGAAAAGGGCCGCCTGCAGTTTCTGACCGGCGGGGCCGACAGCGATACCTTCGATTTCAACCTTGCCGCCAACCGTAAAGCGGCCTTGGTGACCGTCACCGATTTCAATGCGGCCGACGATCACTTTACCATCAACGGCAGCGTTGCCTACACCTACTATTCCACCAACGAACTTGCCTTCACCGATACCGATGCGGGCGCGCTTTTGGTGTTGGCGGGCGGGCAGGGCAGCATTCTGTTCCAAGGCCATAGCGCCGATGATATGATCACTGCCATGCTTGCGGATGCCGGGTTTCTAATTCCCAGCTGATCTGGCCTGAACCGGGGGGCACTGCCCCCCCGCGCTAACCCTGCGGCTTGCAGAACAACTCGTAAACCATGCCAATCGCGGTGGCGACCTTTGGATCCTGGATCGAATAATAGATGGTCTTGCCATCGCGACGGCAGTTTACCAACCCCTCCAGCCGCAACCGCGCCAATTGCTGGCTGACCGCGGCTTGGCGCGACGACAGCAGGTGTTCAAGCTCGGTTACCGACTTTTCACCCGATTGCAAATGACACAGGATCATCAGCCGCCCCTCATGCGCCAACGCCTTTAGAAACGCTGCGGCAAACCCGGCCTGCACCATCATTTCGTCGGGCGACAAGGTGCCACATCCGTCGCCAGCGCTGACGGCCTGAACATTTTCTTTGTCTACAGTGTCGAACGACATGCTGAACACTCCTCAATACATGCGGTTTCTAGCATGGATTGCCCGTTTAGGCGAGACGTCAGATACCGCCGCTGCAAACCCGTTGGCTTACCCTATCCCAAGGGTGCAAAACTGCCATAAGCGCCCCGGCTGAACACCAGCGGCGCACCTTGCGTCAACACACAGCGGATCACCCGGCCTACAATGATCAGATGATCGCCGCCGTCATGCGTGGCATGTTGCTCGCAATCAAACCGCGCCAACGTGCCCGGCAGTACCGGCACCGCCTCGCTGTTGTACTGCATCGCCAGACCGTCGAACCCGGCACCACCCCGAATAAACCGCCCGCACAGCGCCAGCTGATCGGCGGCCAGAATGTGAATGGCATAATGGTGTGCCGCAGCAAACACCGCAAACCGAGCCGATGCCCTGGCAGGCGACCACAACACCAGCGGCGGGTCCAGCGAGACCGAGGCAAAACTGTTGGCGGTAAACCCCATCGGCCCCAAAGGCCCGGTGGTGGTAATCACCGCAACCCCAGTGGAAAATTGCCCCAACGCCTCTCGATAGGCGCGGGCATTGTCGGCATCGGGGGCAAAACTGGCCTCGGTCATCGTCACTCCATCATGGCGGCATCGCCGGGGCATTGTGCAATGCTATATAAAGCGCCGATGGCAGAAATCGAGACACCATCGCACGTTAACGCAAATCCCTTGGAATTGCGGCCCAACGCTTGGCGGCAAACAATTTCCACATACTAACCGCCGAGGAACCGCCGAACCCATTTCCCTGGCCCGCCAGTGCCATGAACGCCACCTGGCTTTCGGAAATCGGACATGTTCTTGAATAGCCAAGGCCTGCAACGATACTGGACTATCGCCATGACCGGATTTGATGCCGGGTTACCAGTGTCATGGGGCAATCTTGTTCTGTCCACAGATTCATGGCCTAGCCTCGAATGACGGCTTTGTGGACGAAGCGGACGTCGATCATGACAGCGCGGCATCGCACCCCGTTTCCTTGGTCAATTCCCCAACATCTCTGAGAATCTCATGTCCGCACGGCACGTTCGGCAGGGAGGCTCACCATCTTCTAAAGCTAGAACATCGCCCTCGGAGACTTCTGTAATGCCTAAATCATCATGGATTCGATTGGCCTCAAGATACGCAAAGATACCTAGTCGGTTTTCGAAACCGCTCGGGAAGGTGACCATAACACCCTCAATTGTGATGAGGATTTCCGGGGAACCTTTCAGAAATCGCATCGTATCCCCGGACCAAAGGCCGATTTGAACCTCGATACGACCGGGGTTCCACAAAAATGCGCGACCATCCTGCGCAAAATATAGGACGCCTGACCCGTGTCGCTCAGAGTCAAAGCGGACAGTCTTTCCCGACATGTCATTCAGCACTGTATTGGGGAAGTATCCAGTCTCGCCCTGCTGTGCAAAAGTAGAATGGGGCCAGCACACCAAAAAGAAAAGCACTACAAAAATAGCCAGCAAACGCAACATAGTATGAGACTTCCCGTTCGTCTGCCAGCGGCGGCACAGTGCGGCTACTCATCTAGCTCGTAACTGTGGCCAAAATTTGTCGTGAAGGCTCTGCTATCAGTGGCCGCCATCGTCAGCAAAGGGCTCAATGCCGACCTCCGCAGTCAGCCCCCAACCGAACCGCCCGACATTGACCGCCTAAATATCAAAGCGAACCGCAGCCGTTTGGTCGATTTTCAACCGCATCGCGCGGAACTTTCCGCTTCGCACCATCTCGGATACCGCGCGCCACAAGATCAGCGCCGACCATGGGCCGCAGATCAACAACGCCGCTGTCATTGCATTCGCCTCAAACATCACGGTTCCCTCTCTACCGATCATTTTCGAAGTTCAGCATGGAATTGAGTCGTTAAGATGGCGTATCTCGCCGCTTTGCCGCGCAATCAGGGCTTGGATGCGGCGGGCGTTGGCGCTAGGCAAAGCCAACAAACCCGAAAAACATCGTAGCCGCAGGTCAGCCCATGCTTCACGCCTACCGCGAAATCGCCGGACACCTGCAGCGCCAGTCCGCCAAGGAAGACCTGGCCAAGGCGCTTTGGATAGATCTTTACAGCCCGCAGCCCGAACAGTCGCAGGCCGTGGCGGCGTTGGGTATTGATGTCCCCAGCCTTGCCGACATGGAAGAAATCGAGATTTCCAACCGTCTCTACCGCGAAGGCGGGGTGGAATATATGACCGTGGTGTTGCCCGGCCATGCGGCTGGCAAGCAAGTGTCGGCCCCGGTGACCTTCATCCTGTCGAAGGCGCGGTTGGTCACGGTGCGCCACCACGCCCCCCGCCCGTTTGAGACCTACCCCGACCGCGCCGACAAAGCGGGCCTTGGCTGTCACACCCCCGATCAGGTATTTCTCGGCCTGATCGAAGAAATCATCGGTCGTCAGGCCGATCTGCTGGAAGGCACGGGCAAGGCCCTGGATGAGGTGTCGCTGTCGATCTTTGGCGGCGACGAAGGCTCGCGCGGTGCCGCCATCCTGCAAGCCGCCTTGCAACGTGTTGGCCGCGAAGGCGATCTTTTAGGCAAGGTGCGGCTTGCCCTATTGACCATTGAGCGCGCCGTCAGCTTTTTCAGCCAAACTCTGCCCGACCGCCCCGAAGGCGACGCGAACAAGGCCATGGTCAAAGGCCTGTCGCGCGACATTCAAGCTCTGGAAGTGCACGCTGATTTCCTGGCCAACCGGGTAGGCCTTGCGTCCGATGCCACCCTTGGCATGATCAACCTCGCGCAAAACTCGACCGTGCGGATCGTGTCGGTGGTGGCGGTTCTCTTCCTGCCCCCCACTTTGATCGCAAGCATTTACGGCATGAACTTCAAATACATGCCAGAACTGAGCCAAAGCTGGGGTTACCCTGCGGCGCTTGGCCTGATGCTTGCCTCGGCCACCTTCACCTATCTGTTTTTCAAATGGAAAAAGTGGCTCTAACCCCCCAGCGCATAGCGGTGCAGCATCCGAAACCGCCCCCCGGTTTGCTGCCCGAACAGACACAGCGACCCCACCCGAAACGGCTGCGGCACCAGGGGCGTCAAGACCGGCTCCAGCACCGCCAAAACCTGATCGGCCTCATCTTCCGGTAAATCCCCGGTCAGCGTCAGATGAAACCGGAACTCCTCCATCACATAAGGATAGCCCCAGCGCGCCAGATAGTCCTGCTGCCGCCCGCTTAGCCGCTCAGGCCGCCGCCGCGCAATTTCATCAGCCTCCAAGGGCGCGCGAAACCCGTCCAGCGCCGCCACCACCGTGGCCGCCAAATCCGCCACCCCCCCGGCATCCGCCACCGGTACCAAGGCCACAAACCCACCCAACCGCTGCAATGCCATCTGTGCCACCTGCACCGCCGCCATCCCCCCACAAAGCCCCAGCATGGCGGCGTGCAATGCGGCGATATCCGCGCCTTCCGCCAACCGAAACGGTGCCTTGATGGTGCCGTGAAAGCCGTAAACCCGGGGTGCTGCCGTCAGATCGGCCACCTTGCGCGGCAGCCCCCGTATCACCGGATGCGCCCGCACCCGGCCGCTTTCGGCATCCCACCCCAGCCATTTCGCGCAGAAATTGGCAAATACCCCCGGTTCGGGCGCATAGTAAATCGCATAGCGTTGATATCCCTCCATGCCTGCCCCTTTCCTTTCCCACCTTTGACCACGATAATCTGCCTTTGATGCCGCGCAGGAAACCTAGCATGCCACAGACCATTCTTGCCAATGCCAAGCTTGTGTTGCCGCACGAGGTGGTGTTGGGCCATCTGTGTTTCTCCGATGGGCGCATTACCGAAATCGGCACCGGCAGCCATGTTCCCAAAGGCGCGGTCGATTGCCTTGGCGATCATGTGATGCCCGGCCTGATCGAGTTGCATACCGACAACCTTGAACGCCATATCGAACCGCGCCCGAAGGTCAAATGGCCGCATGTCCCCGCCATCCTTGCCCATGACGCAGAATTGGCAAGCGTTGGCATCACCACGGTGTTTGATGCGCTGCGGGTGGGGTCGGTGCCGTCCAAGGCCAAGGGCAACTATGGCGAATATGCCCGCGCCCTGGCCGATGAGATCCTTGGCCTGCGCGCCATAAGTGCGTTGAAAATCAGCCACTTCCTGCACCTGCGCGCCGAGCTTTGCTCCGAAACTCTGGTGGCGGAAATGGCAAAATTCGGCCCCGTTGATCGTATCGGTATCGTCAGCCTGATGGATCACACGCCGGGCCAGCGTCAGTTCCGCGTCCTTACCCAGTTGCGTCACTACGTCATGGGCAAACACGGCTACTCCGAGGCCGAATTTGATGCCCATGTGCAAAGCCAGCAAGACCTTTCTGCCCGGCTTGGGTCCCTGCACGAAGCCACCGCCGTGGCCGAGGCCCGGCGCTACGGCGCGGTGCTTGCCAGCCACGACGATACCACCGCTGATCACGTGGCCCGCTCTGCCCGGCACGGCGCGCATTTCGCCGAATTTCCCACCACGCTTGCGGCGGCGCAGGCCTGTCGCGCCCATGGCATCGCCGTGATGATGGGCGCGCCGAACCTGATCCGGGGCGGCTCGCATGCCGGAAACGTCGCCGCCGCCGATCTGGCGCGCGCTGACCTGCTCGATATCGTCTCGTCCGATTACGTGCCTTCGGCGCTGATTACCGCAGCACTGATGTTGGGTGATCTGTGGGGCAATCTTGCGCGCGGCGTGGCCACCGTCACCCGCGCGCCTGCCGCCGCTGCGGGCTTGGCCGACCGGGGCCACCTTGATATCGGTGCGCGGGCCGATGTGATCCGGGTGATGCGGCTGGGCGAGGCTGCTACGGTGCGTGGCACTTGGGTGCAAGGCAACCGGGTGGCCTAAAGCATAGCCCGTGTAACCGTCATTGCGCCGCCATCCGGCTGCTGTAATCTGCGGCCAAACCAATGAGGGAACCATGACCATTCAAATGCCCGCCTTCACCGCCCCCGGCCGCTTCTGGCGCGGTAATATTCACACCCACTCCACCCGCTCGGATGGGGTGCTAAAGCCCGAAGAGGTTTGCCGCCGCTACCGCGCCGAAGGCTATGATTTCATCGCCCTGACCGATCACTTCATCGGCAGCTATGATTATCCCATCGTTGATACGGTGCCGTTCCGCGCCGATGATTTCACCACCATTCTGGGGGCCGAACTGCACAGCAGCGCCATGTCCAACGGCGAGATCTGGCATATCCTTGCGGTTGGTTTGCCCGCAGATTTCAAACCACCCCACGCCCCCGATTCTCGGGTGCATCCAAACACTGAAACCGGCCCTGACATCGCCGCCCGTGCCGTGGCCGCCGGGGCGTTTGTCGCCATAGCCCATCCGCAATGGTCGGGCATGACGCTGGCCGATGCCCGCACCATCACCGCCGCCCACGCGGTCGAGATTTACAACCACGGCTGCGCCACCGGCTGCGATCGCCCCGATGGCTTTTCGATCGCCGATCTGCTGCTGACCGAGGGCCGCGCCCTGACCATGATCGCCACCGATGACGCGCATTTTTCCGAACCCGATCACTTTGGCGGCTGGGTGATGGTGAAATCGCTTGAAAATACCCCGGAATCGCTGCTGACGGCGTTGAAGGCAGGGCATTTCTACAGCACCCAAGGGCCGGAATTGCGCGATGTGCGGATTGAGGGCGATGTGGTTGTGGTAGAAAGCTCGGCAGTGGTGTCAGTGGTCGCGATTGGCCATGGCACTGGGGCGAAGGCGGTGCATGGCCATTCAATGACCCGTACCGAAGTGCCGCTGACGCGGCTGAACAACTCGCCTTGGGTGCGGGTTTCGGTGATTGATGCTGCGGGCAAGCGGGCGTGGTCGAACCCGGTTTGGGTGGACGGTGCGCCGGGTTAGTATCCGCGCGCGGCAAAGTGATTGCAGAGGGGGCGTGCGATCACGCCTCCTGCTTTGCTTTACGCTTTACCCTCTAGCCCATCGGCCGCTGCACCAGAAGCACCGGGAATCGGCATGTCAAAGGTTTCGGTAACCGAGGTGTAGCTGTGATACCCCATCCGCGCGAGCGGGCGGATTAGCGGGTAGTCGAGCTTGCCTTCCAGGGTGAGAACCTCATCCTTGACATGGATGCGCGCGACTTCACCGTAAACCACGTCGACCCAACCATGACCAGAGTTGCCGCGCAGCCGATGCGTAGACAGATAGCGGCATTCAAAATGCGCCGGGCTTTGCGCTACCCGCGGTCCCGGCGCGTCGATGCAGGCCGCCTTGGTCAGTCCGGCCTTCTCGAATTCATCGATGCCCTCAGGCCATTCCATCGCAGTGATGTTCATGGCGTCCTTCAGCGCAAAGGTGCACATGTTCCACACAAACCAGCCGGTTTCCTCGGCATTGATCACGGTGTGTTTGCGGCGGCCATCTGAATATTGGTTGGCGGCAAACATCACCATCGGCGGGTCGAAGGTAAGGTTTTGCCACTGGCTATAGGGCGCGAGGTTGGCTTTGCCGTCTTTGGATATGGTGGAAATCCAGCCGATCGGGCGCGGCACAGTGCAGGCTTTGAACGGGCTGAAGGGTAGGGGGCAGGGGTCTTTGCCGGGGGCGTAGTGCATATGGTTGGTCCTTTGGGTGGATTGCCGGGGCGCTGCCCCCAGGTCACATTGGCCAAAGCCAATGTGACACTCCCGCGATATGCTTGAACAGGTGAAATCAGACGCCGAGGATGCCCGGCAGGTTCAGGTTGTGATCACGTGCGCAATCCAGGGCAACCTCATACCCCGCATCAGCGTGCCGCATGACGCCTGTTGCGGGGTCATTCCACAGCACATTGTGCAGGCGGCGGGCGGCGTCATCGGTGCCGTCGGCCACAATGACCATGCCCGAATGTTGCGAAAATCCCATCCCAACCCCACCGCCATGATGCAGGCTGACCCACGTCGCCCCCGACGCGGTATTTAGCAGCGCGTTCAACAGTGGCCAGTCCGATACCGCGTCCGACCCGTCCTTCATCGCCTCGGTTTCGCGGTTCGGCGAGGCCACGGAACCTGAATCAAGGTGGTCACGGCCAATCACGATCGGGGCTTTCAACTCTCCGGAACGCACCATCTCGTTGAACATCAGCCCCGCCTTGTGACGATCTCCAAGGCCGATCCAGCAGATCCGGGCAGGCAGGCCCTGAAAGGCAATGCGGTCACGCGCCATGTCCAGCCAGTTGTGCAGGTGATGGTTGTCCGGAAACAGCTTCTTCATCGCCGCATCGGTTTTGTAGATATCTTCCGGGTCGCCCGAAAGCGCCACCCAGCGGAACGGACCGATGCCTTTGCAAAACAGCGGACGGATATAGGCGGGCACAAAGCCAGGAAAGGCAAAGGCATTTTCCAAGCCCTCATCCAGCGCAACCTGCCGGATATTGTTGCCGTAATCCAGCGTCGGAACCCCGGCATTCCAGAAATCCACCATCGCTGCGACATGGGTTTTCATGCTGGCGCGCGCGGCCCGTTCTACGGCCTTGGGGTCGGATTCCTGCTTTGCCCGCCATTCGCCCACATTCCAGCCCCGCGGCAGATAGCCATGCAGCGGGTCGTGCGCCGAGGTTTGGTCAGTCACGATGTCGGGCCGGGTGCCGCCCGCTTTCATGCGCTCGACCAGTTCGGGGAAAACATCTGCAGCATTACCCAGCAGGCCAACCGATTTGGCCTCGCCTTTGGCTGTCCAATCGGCAATCATCGCCAATGCTTCATCCAAAGTCTTAGCTTTCTCGTCTACGTATTTGGTTCTAATACGAAAATCTATGCGCGTCTCATCGCATTCCACCGCCAGACAGCAGGCTCCGGCCATCACGGCAGCAAGGGGTTGTGCGCCCCCCATACCGCCCAGACCAGCGGTCAGGATCCATTTGCCTTTCAGCGAGCCACCGTAATGCTGGCGACCTGCTTCGGCAAAAGTCTCATAGGTGCCCTGAACGATGCCTTGGGTGCCGATATAGATCCACGACCCGGCGGTCATCTGGCCATACATCGCTAGGCCCTTTTTATCGAGCTCGTTGAAATGGTCCCACGTCGCCCAATGCGGCACCAAATTCGAGTTAGCAATCAACACGCGTGGGGCGTCTTTGTGGGTGCGAAAAACCCCGACGGGTTTGCCTGATTGCACCAACAGGGTTTCATCGTCATTCAAAGTTTTCAGGGTGGCAACGATCTTGTCAAAGTCTTCCCACGTCCGCGCCGCGCGGCCAATGCCGCCATAGACCACCAACTCATGCGGGTTTTCGGCAACATCGGGATGCAGATTGTTCATCAGCATCCGCATCGGGGCCTCGGTCAACCAGCTTTTTGCGGTGATTTCGGTGCCAGTGGCGGGGTAGACGTCACGCAGGTTATGGCGTTTGTTCATGATGTGCTCCGGTCGTTCAGGCCAACAAATGGCCCGCTATGATGTTGCGTTGAATTTCGGATGACCCCTCGTAGATCCGCATGATCCGCACATCGCGGGCAAGCCGCTCAAGGGGGAAATCGCGGGTAAAGCCGTAGCCACCATGGATTTGCAGCGCCCCATCGGTGACGCGACCGGCCATTTCGCTGGCGGCAAGTTTTGCCATCGATGCCGCTTCGGAAAACCGCTCGCCGTTCTGGCGTTGGCGCGCGGCCTCCAGCGCAAACAGGCGTGCGGCACGCAAATCAAGGGCCATATCAGCCAATTGCCAGCGAATGCCTTGACGCAAAGCCAGCGGCTCGCCGCCAATGATCCGGGTTTTGGCCCAAGCCACCGCAAGATCAAGCGCCTTTTGCGCGATGCCGATACACATGGCCGCCACCTCCAGGCGACCATTGTCCAGCGTTTTCATCGCGGTCTTAAAGCCGGACCCTTCGGGGCCAAGCCGGTTTTCAACCGGGATATGGCAGTCGAAATCCAGCTCCCAGACATGGCCGCCACGCAGGCCCATCGTGCGCTCGGCGCGACCGGGTTTAAAGCCGGGGGTGGCCTTGTCGACCACAAAAGCCGAGATACCCCGGTGTGCTGCCGATGGATCGGTGACGGCATAAACCACAAGAAAATCGGCCACACCGCCGTTGGAAATAAAGCATTTCGTGCCGCGAAGGTGATAGGCATCGCCGTCACGCGTGGCGCGGGTTTTCATATCGGCCGGGTCAGAACCCGCGTTCGGTTCGGTTAGTGCAAAAGCGCCCAGCGTCTTGCCCTCGGCCGCATCGGGCAAATATCGCGCCCGGATGACGTCATCGCCGCCGTGCAGGATGCTGTCGGTGGCAAGGTAATGCGCCGTCAGCGCCGAAACCGTCGAGCCACAGCCGCCAGCCACAATTTCAACAGCCTTTAGAAGGGCTTGGGCGGAAATATCCGCACCACCCCATGCCTCGGGCAGGTTGGCACCCATCATGCCGGTTTGCGCCAAAGCCTTGATCTGGGCATGGACAAAGGTGCCGGACTCATCGGTTTCGGCGGCCTTTGGGGCCAGTTCCGCGTCAGCAAAGCGGGTAAGCATATCCAGAAAAGCGCGCTCCTCCGGCGATAGCATGTGAAAAAGCTCAGCCATTTTGGCCCCCTTGAATGACGCCTGCATGGTGCAGGCGCGCAATTTCTGCGGCGTCAAGACCAAGGTCGGCAAGGATTGCGTCGGTTTGTGCGCCAAGGTCGGGTGCCGAGGCCGGTGCGATGTGTTTTTCACCATTAAAGTGAACCGGTTGACCAATGGTTGTGGCCATCCCCAGACTGTGGTGCGGCAACTGGCTGACCAGACCGCGGGCCACCGCATGCGGGCTTTTGGCGGCCTGCAACAGGGTTTGAATCGGCGCCGTCGGGATGCCCGCGTCAGACAGTGCCTGCACGACGGCAACCGTTGCGCGTGGTTTGGTCCAGGTTTCGATCAGGGCTTTGACGACGGGTTCGTTATGGGTGCGGCCTTCATCGGTGGCAAAGGCGGGATCGGCCATCGCCTCTGGCGCGCCGATAAGCGTGCAAAGGCGGCCCCATTGTCCATCGCCCAGCACGGCAATCACCGCTTGGCCATCGGCGCATTGAAAACAGCCAAAGGGGGTGGAAAGCGGGTGGCGGTTGCCGGTGCGTTTGGGCTCGGTATGGGCGTAGAACTGCAAAGCATGCGAGGTCGGCAGCAAGGAAAACAGCGCATCAAACATGGCAACGTCAATCGTGCTGCCTTCCCCGGTGGTGTTGCGCTGAAAAAGCGCGGCAAGGATCGCCCAGCTGGCATAAAGCCCCGCCATCAGGTCGCCATAGCTTTCCCCCACTTTCAGGGGCGGG
>JBAVTI010000402.1:0-10602 GCA_049696055.1 Paracoccaceae bacterium
GTGCCGGAACACATACCCAAAGGCCGGGTCGCAAAGCCGTAGCAGGGGCGCAAGACGCTTTGGCCGCTATTCCGCCGCCAGATTGTACTGTTCAGGATGGGTCAGCGCCTCGGCAAACCGCGCCCGCGCATCGCTGGCCCGCAGCAGAATCGCGGGCGGAATCAGGGTTTCGGGGGTATCCAGCCGCAGCCCGGCAATCCTTAGCCCTGCAATATTCCAACCGCTTAGCCGAGACAGCGGCACGGCCGCGACAAGGCTGATTGCCACTGGCAAAAGCCAAAATGTCACCGCCCCGGTCACAATTCCTACCATCGTCACAGCACCCAGCCCGGTTTCCACGGCATGAAACCGCAGCAAGGCCTGCCAGCCCGGCTGTTCGCCGTTGCGCTGTTGCGCGGCCCAGATATCGCGCGCTGAAACCGTGGCTGACACCACCGACAACACCTGCTGCACCATCAGGATCGGGGCATAAATCACCGACACCACAATCTCGGTCAGGGCAGCCAGCGCAAACACGCGCCCGCCGCCAAAAGCCGCCCTGCGTTGCCGGCTGATCAAGATCACGCCAATCGACGCCAGTTTTGGCCCCATCAGCATTCCCAGCACACAGACCAAAAGCAGCCCGCCGCCGGTGCCAAACCCCTCAAGCACCACCGGCACCGGGGGCGCACCATTCACGCCCAAGGGGATGATGGCCATATCGGGAAACGCCCAGATCGCCATCAAAACCAGCCAGACCGGGGCCAACAGATAGCTGACCGCCCCCTGCAACAAATGAAAGCGCGACACCGGATGCAGGCCTTTTGCCAACAGCAACCGCAGATGCTGCAAATTCCCCCGGCACCACCGCCGATCCCGCAACACATGGTCCATCAGCGAGCCGGGCGTTTCCTCATAGCTGCCGTCAATGTCCGGCAAAAAGTGAACCCGCCAACCGGCACGCCGCAGCATCGCGGCCTCGACGAAATCATGTGACATGATCAACGTGGTACGCCCGGTATAGCTAACCAGATGCGGCAAACCGGCAGCACTGGCAAAGGCGCGGGTGCGGATAATGGCGTTGTGGCCCCAGTAGTTCGCCTCGCCGCCGGTCCACATCGCCAGACCACGCGCCAACAATTTGCCATGCGCGGTGGTGACGAACTGCTGTACCCGCGAAAACAGCGCGTCAGCCCGCACAATACGCGGCCAGGATTGCACAAGCCCCGCAGCCGGATCTGCAGCCAACGCATCGCGCAAGCGCCGCACAGCAGAGGCGCTCATCAAGCTGTCGGCGTCCAGCACCAGCATGGCATCGTGGCGCGCCCCCCAACCGGTCACCCAATCCGCGATATTGCCGGTCTTGCGATCAGCGTTAACGGCGCGGCGGCGATAAAAGACCTCAAATCGGTCGCCCTGTTCGATGTGCAAACACTGAAACGCGCGCCATTCATCGGCGGCAATTTCCGCGTCACGGGTATCGGACAGTATATACAGGCTGAAATGCCGGGCGTCCGCATGGCCACGCAGGTCTTCCAGCAAGGCGGCCGCATTGCCAAAAACGGCGGCCGGATTTTCGTTGTGAATCGGGATCAGCAACGCCACCGACATCGTTGGCGCGGCCACGGATGGGGCGGCAACCGCCCGAAGCGTCCGCAAGGGTTTGCGGATTTTCCAGCCAAACAGCCCAAGATTGGCGCTGCCAACCGAAATCGCGATCCACAGGAAAGCAAACCCTGACAGGTAAAGATGCAGGTATTCGCTGACCGCCATTCCGCCGACGCCAAGCCCCTTTGCCTGGGCAAACACAAACGCCACCGTCAGCAAAATGGCCGGAAGAAACGTCACAGCCCGCCAAAGCGCAATCCGCTTGCCTGCAGGTGCGTCGTGCCCAGCCAGCCGTTGGGGCAGCGCTGCGAAATCCTGCGCGGGCATCGCCAAGGGTGCAGGCTGTGGCATCGCCACATGCAGCGTCGCGTGATGTTGAATTACGCCGTCCATCGGTACATCCACGTCTCACTATAGGGGCCATTTGCGGTGACCAGCTGGCCCCGAAACTCGATAAAGGGCTCGGTGCCCGGATCAAAGCTAAGCGCAAGGCGCGGGCCACCCGTGCTTGGGTTGATCTCGACCAGCGGGGCCGACCGCATCGTGCCGTGGCTGTTGCTGACCTTGGCCGAGAGGTCGGCAAGATCGGCGGGCAGCGCATCGGTGCGGGCGAAATCAACCGTGGCAATCAGCCCGGTTTGCAGCGCCGCCCCCAGCCGCATATTGGTAACCTTGGCCAAGCCGCCGGGCAGATCGGGCTCGGTGCCCCATTTCAACCGGTAGGTCATCCGCCGCGAGGTGCCGGCCAGAATCGGCTGTGCCGGGCGCCAATAGGCCACGATATTGTCGTTCACCTCTTTGTCGGTCGGCAATTCGACCAAGGTTACCGCACCTTCGCCCCAACCCTCGCCGGGTTCGACCCACAGGCCGGGGCGGCGTTGATACTGCGCCACCATGTCGGCAAAGTCGTCAAAGTCACGCGACCGCTGCATCAGACCAAAACCCTTGGGGTCTTTGTCGTCAAAGCTGCTGACCTGCAGGTGAACCGGGTTCGCCAGCGGGCGCCAAAGCACCTCGCCCGCGCCATTCCACACCAACAAGCCATCATTGTCATGCACGGCAGGCCGGAAATCATCAAACCGATTGCGGTTGGTTTCATCGAACAGGAACATGCTGGTCAGCGGGGCAATACCCACATGTGCAAGATCACGCCGCGCAAACAGTTCGGCTTCGATATCCATCTCAAGCGTCGGGCCGGGGCGCAGGGTAAATTTGTACGCCCCCGCCGCACTTGGGCCATCCAGCAGGGCATGCACCACAAAACTGGTCTGCCCATGGGCGGGACGCTCGATCCAATAGGCGATGAAATCAGGGAATTCCTCGCCCGTGGGTTCGGCGGTATCAATCGCAAGGCCGCGCGCCGAAAGTCCGTAAATCTGCCCGGTGCCAATGCCGCGGAAATAGCTTGCCCCTTGCAGCACCATAAACTCGGAGAACACACCCGGCTGTTCCAACTCGGCACGCAACCGAAAGCCCGAATATCCCATGGTTTCGGTGACAGGCATCTTGGGGAAGGAATCGGTCATGTCAAAGACGCGCAAATCGAAGGGCAGGGTCTGCGACTGACCGTTTTCGACGATGTTGATCTGAACGGCGCGTGAATTGTATAGCCCTGCGGTGAACGTATCGACACGCAGCGCGGCGTCGGTGTTGTTCCACAGCGCGTTGCGTTCAGCAAACCAGATATGACTGAAATCGTCATAGCTGATGTTCAGCCATTCCTCGGGAATAGAGGGCCGTGGGGCATAAGCGTTGGCCGCCATTGCCTGCGCCATTTGGCGCACGGTTTCGGGGCCAAACGCCGTCAACGGGCCAGTTGGGGCCAGAGGCGTTACTGGCAACGTCTGCGCCCGTGCGCTTGCCGCTGCAGCAAATGCCACAAGGCCCGCTAGAAATTCGCGCCGGATCATGCCTTTGCCCCTTTGATTACCCAAGATTTTTTCTTGAACCATGCCGCGCCATAGGCCGCTGCGCTGATCATCGCGAAACCCAATGCGTTGACCCAGATCATCGACACAGCACTACGCCCAACCGCATCAAGCACGGCACCAAGCAAGACGGCGATGAACATGGAAAACACAAACACAGCCAAGGATTGCTGCCCAACCGTCATGATCACAGTCCGCGTTTGGTGCCACAGGCGCGCCCAGGTTGGGTTTGCCGGGCTGGCCAGCAGTCGCGCGCCTTTGGGGCCAACAAGGCAAAGCGCCAGATAGGCCAGGGCCAGGAAATGCACATAGCGAAAGAGGCCAAAATTCGTTTTGTCGATCAACACGACATTGGCTTTGCGCCATTCCTGAATCTCGGGCACCGCGTTGATCACCCGAAAATAGGCGAAAGGCACCGACACCACCACCACCACAATCGCCAGCTGTATCAGCCGCCGATCCACTGGTGGAACCTTCAGCCAGCCGCTGGCAAAACCAAAACCGGTAAAGAAAACCAGTTGCCAGCCAAAGGGATTGAAAAACCACGGCCGATCAGAAAGCGGTTCCGCCGGCAGGTTGACCCCAAACACACTGGCCATCACCCACAGCCCGATCACAAATGCAACCGCTACCCACAGGTGCAACCGCGCCAGTGCGATCACCAAAGGCAGCATGGCCAACACCACGATATACATCGGCAGGATGTCGAAATAATTCGGCACATAGGTCAGTGTCAGCAGCGCGGGCAAGTGAACCAGAGGGTCGTCGAAAAACGGGTAGAGGTTCATCTGCCCGACGTGATCAATCTCGAACCAGCCCGAGGCAAACAATACAGCGCTGGCCGCCGCCACTGCCACAAACAGCCCTATATGGGCCCAATAAAGTTGCCATAACCGGAACGCCACGCGGGCAGTTCCCATCAACCAGCCGCGTTCGCGAAACACCGCGCCGAATGCGATGGCCGACGCCATGCCAGAGCAAAATACGAACATCTCGGTCGCATCTGAAAACCCGAATCGTGCCGGGATCCAAAGGGCCAACCAGTCCGACGGAATATGGGCCGCCAGAATGATAAACATGGCAATTCCGCGAAAGAAATCGAGCCGAATATCGCGAGAGCCTGTTACTTTGGCAGGATTGGCCGTTGTTGCCGTAGCGCGGATTAATGTTTGATCACTGATGGTTATGGCCGACATCGTCCCGCTCCTACTGCGCGGAAACTACATATCCATCATTCCGCGCCGCAGCAATAGCCTCTCGCCGCATTGCGGCAAGTCGGCCTTCACGATCGGCGCGTATCCGCGTGTGAAGGCCGCAGAACGCCTCTGATTGACCGAAAATCCCCATATTAGGGTTGATTTGCTTAAAAATATTGCACGATGCATAGCTGCCCTCAGCGATTTGCATGGCAGATCAAAGACTCAGTCACAACCGCGATGGGCACCGCAAATCCGCCCTCTGCAAAGCGGCAAATCCGGCGGATAGTGCGGGCTCAATGCCCAACCATGCGCTGCAGGGCGCACGCCACCCCAGTATGTCCCAATTACCGCAGGATTTTGCGCAACTCGCCCTGTATCGCCCGCAACTCTGAAAGATAACGCCCCTCCAGCGCCCCGACATCCTCGGTCAGCGCCGCAAGTCCTAGGTTCAATGCCGCCACCACCCGCCCGCGCGCATCCAGAATCGGCACCGCAATCGACCGAAGCCCGATTTCGACCTCTTGATCAATCACCGCAAACCCCTGCGCGCGCACCTGCGCAATCCGCGCCATCACATCGGTCATATCGGTCACCGTAAGCGGGGTGCGCGCCAGCAAGGGCCGGGCCGCCAGCAGCTGTTGCACCTCGGCCTCGGGCAATGCCGCCAGCAAAACCCGCCCCATCGAGGTGCAAAACGCCGGCAACCGCGACCCCGGCATCAGTGATATCGACATCACTTTGCGCTGTGCGGCGCGGGCCACATAAACGATCTCATCACCGTCCAAAATCGACACCGACGAACTTTCGCCCAGTGCCTCGGACAATCTGTCAAGCCACGGCTGCACCATCTGCGGCAAGGGCATTGTCGCCAGACAGGCGGTGCCCAAACGCAGGACGCGCGGTGTCAGGGTAAAGAACTTGCCGTCGTAATTGGCATAGCCCAGATGCGCCAAGGTCAGCAGGCAGCGCCGCGATGTGGCCCGATCCAGACCACTTGCCGCCGCCACTTCGGCAATCGACTGACGCGGTTGGTCGGCACCAAAGGTTTCGATCACCGCCAGCCCCTTGGCAAGGCCGCCCATGGTATCGCGTTGGTTGATGGTCATGGCCTATCCGTGCGATATGTCAACAAATGAAACATATCGCACGAAATAGATGGACCGGGAAGCACCAACTTCCTATCCAACACCGAAGAGAACGGAGATTCCAATGGACAAGACAGTATCCAGCCTCAGTCAGGCCCTTGCCGGGATCGGCGATGGTGCCACGGTGATGATCGGCGGCTTTGGCGGATCGGGCGCCCCGATTGAACTTATCCACGCGCTGATCGACCGCCACGTCGCCACCGGCCACCCCACCGCGCTAACCGTGGTGAACAACAACGCTGGCAATGGCCACGTTGGCCTTGCAGCCCTGATCGAGGCGGGGATGGTGCGCAAACTGATCTGCTCTTTCCCCCGTTCGGCTGATCCGGTGGTGTTCACCAACCTTTACCTTGCGGGCAAAATTGAACTGGAACTGGTGCCGCAGGGCACTTTGGCAGAACGTATCCGGGCCGGCGGGGCCGGGATCCCCGCCTTCTACACCCCCACCGGCTATGGCACGGAACTGGCCGAGGGCAAAAAGATCGAAGAATTCGACGGCCGCCCTTATGTGCAGGAACGCTGGCTGAAGGCCGATTTTGCCTTGGTCAAGGCGCATCTGGGCGATACCCATGGCAACCTGACCTACAACAAGGCGGCACGGAACTTTAACCCGCTGATGTGTGCGGCAGCAGCCCATACCATCGTGCAGGTCAGCAGAATCGTTTCCCCCGGCAGCATCGACCCCGAGCACGTCATCACCCCCGGTATCTTCGTGCAAGCCGTCGTCGAAGTGCCCACCCCGCAGCAAGAAGAAATCCTCAACCGCGCCGGAGCCGTTTACCCATGACCGATAAACTTTCCAACGCCCAGATCGCGTGGCGCGCGGCGCAAGATATCGTGGATGGAGCCTATGTGAACCTTGGCATCGGCTTTCCCGAAATGGTGGCGCAGTATCAACCCCCCGGTCGTCAGGCGATCTTTCATACCGAAAACGGCATCCTCGATTTTGGCTCTGCCCCCGCCAAAGGCACCGAGGATTGGGATCTGATCAATGCCGGCAAAAAGGCCGTCACCCTGAACCCCGGTGCTGCCTTTTTTGACCATGCCGACAGCTTTGCCATGGTGCGCGGCGGGCATCTGGATGTGGCAATCCTTGGTGCCTATCAGGTGGCGCAAAACGGCGATCTGGCCAACTGGTCAAGCGGGCCAAAGGGCGTTCCCGCCGTGGGTGGTGCGATGGATCTGGTGCATGGGGCCAAACGGGTGGCGGTAATCACCGATCACGTCACCAAAGACGGCAATCCAAAGCTGCTGGAGGCCTGCACCCTGCCGTTGACCGGTGTCGGATGCGTGACCCGCATTTACACCAGCCTTGCGGTGATCGACATTGTCGAAAAGCGTTTTATGCTTAAAGAAAAACTGCCCACGCTTTCGCTTGCCGATCTGCAGGCCGTAACCGGGGCGCGCCTTTTCACCGACGGCCCTGTGGCCGACCTCATTGTGCCGGAGCTTTAAGATGACCGACGTCTACATCTGCGATTATATCCGCACCCCGATTGGCCGCTTTGGCGGCGCGCTGTCGTCGGTCCGCGCCGATGATCTTGGTGCAATCCCGCTGCGCGCGCTGATGGCCCGCAACGCTGGCGTCGACTGGGACGCGGTGGATGATGTGATCTTTGGCTGCGCCAATCAGGCCGGCGAGGATAACCGCAATGTCGCCCGCATGTCGGCCCTGCTTGCCGGCCTTCCGGTCACTGTCACCGGCACCACGATCAACCGCCTTTGCGGCTCTGGCATGGATGCAATCCTTGTCGCCGCGCGGCAGATCAAATCCGGCGAGGCCGATCTGATGATCGCGGGCGGTGTGGAAAGCATGTCGCGCGCCCCCTTTGTGATGCCCAAGGCGGAAACCGCCTTTTCGCGCCACGCCGAGATCTACGATACCACCATCGGCTGGCGCTTTGTGAACCCGGCGATGAAGGCGCAATACGGCGTCGATTCCATGCCCGAAACCGGCGAGAACGTGGCCGAAGAATTCGCCATCAGCCGCGCGGATCAAGACGCCTTTGCGCTGCGTAGCCAAGCCAAAGCATCCGAAGCGCAGGCCAATGGCAGGCTGGCGCGGGAAATCACCACCGTCACCATTCCGCAGCGCAAAGGTGACGCCCTTAGCATCGACCGCGACGAACACCCCCGCGCCACCACGATCGAGGCGCTTGCCAAACTTGGCACCCCCTTTCGCAAGGGCGGCACGGTCACGGCTGGCAACGCGTCGGGTGTCAATGACGGTGCCGCAGCCCTGATCCTCGCCAGCGCCGACGCCGCGCGCAAATACGGCCTTACCCCCATCGCGCGCGTGCTGGGCGGTGCCACCGCGGGTGTTGCCCCCCGCATCATGGGCTTTGGCCCCGCGCCCGCCTCACAGAAACTGATGGCGCGGCTGGGCCTGCAGCAATCCGATTTCGATGTGATCGAGTTGAACGAAGCGTTTGCGTCACAGGGTTTGGCGACGCTGCGCGATCTGGGGATTGCGGATGATGATGCGCGGGTGAACCCGAATGGCGGCGCGATTGCTTTGGGGCATCCGTTGGGGATGTCGGGCGCGCGGATCACCGGGACGGCGGCGTTGCAACTGCAATTGACGGGCGGGAAGCGGTCGCTGTCCACCATGTGCATCGGCGTCGGCCAAGGCATCGCCATCGCGCTAGAGCGGGTTTGAATGAAACGGGCGGCGATTGGAACCGCCGCCCGCTAACCTTACCGTGCCAAAATCGCGCGCATCACGCGGGCCAGATCGGCCTGCGGATCCGCCGACATCACCTCGGATCGCCACGCCACATGATGATCCGGGCGCACCAGCACACAGCCACTGTCCTTGATCTCACTTATCCGCGCCCAATCCCCGCTATGATCCAGATAGGGTCTGCGCGGGCCGATCACATGGGTCACAATCTCGATCCCCAGTGTCGCTGCAACCGTTGCCGCTGCACTTGCCCAGGCCTCGCCGCCAAGCCCCGTAAGCAGGCTGAACTTGCCATGCCCGCACAGATCCAGCGTCGAAATCTCGGCGCCGGTATCGTGGCGGTATAGCCAAACATGCGGCAAACGCGCGCCCGGCCAGGTTGTTGGTTGGTAATGCAAATCCGCATCCAACTCGAACGCCGGTTCAATCTGCCCATCGGTGACGATTGCCGCCGAATGATAGCGCTGGTTCATTTCGACTCCATGCGCGTCAAATTCGTATTTCTTGAATGCAATCGCCTTGCGGATCGCCTCCCGCTGCGCCTCGGCTGCCGCCGTGCCATCCGACCGCGCCGCAAGGTTCCGTTGCATTTGCACCGGGTCTACCCCTTCGCTCATCCCCAAGGCATTGAAAATTGGCCCGGTCTCGCCAATCGACTGGTTGGCCCGCGTCACAATCTGCTTGGCCACCGGCGCGCGTTCCGCGTTGTAGGTTTCCAGCAAATCCTCGCCCGCTTGCCCCTTCAGCACCATCGCCAACTTCCACGCAAGGTTAAAGCTGTCTTGAATCGAGGTGTTAGAGCCCAGCCCGTTCGATGGCGGATGCCGGTGGATCGCATCCCCCATGCAAAACACCCGGCCCTTGCTGGTTTGCGTGGCGTAAAAGTTGTTCACCGTCCAGATATTGGCGGATAAAAGCTCGATTTTCAGATCGGGATCACCGATCAACTGGCGTGCCACGCCGGTGGCAAATTCTGGCGTCACCTCGGGCTCTGGCCCGTTGATGTCATAGCCCCAGACGATCAGCCATTCATTCCAGGGCCGCACCATCCGCACCAAACCCATGCCAATGCCGCCGACATCGGCACCGGGCTGCATCACCCAATAAAGCACGCTTGGCCGGTGTGCGACGTATTTGGATAGATCGGCCTTGAACAGAATGTTCATGCTGCCACCCACCGCCATCTTGCCCTCAAACGGCAGTCCGGCATGTTCGGCCACCAAGGATTTGCCACCATCCGCGCCGATCAGGTATTTTGCGCGGATCGTTAGTTCTTTTCCCGACAGCCGATCCCGGCATGTGGTCGTAACCCCTTGCGCGTCCTGCACATGGCTAAGATATTCCGTCGACATTCGCGCCTGGGTGCCGCGCTGGCAGGCGGTCTTGAACAGCAAAGGCTCCATATAGGTCTGCGGCATGTCGTTCATCATGGTCGGTGACGACATCAGATGTTCAGCCTTGGAAAGCGGGTGGTTGCCCCATGCCTTCATCCGGCCAATTTCTTCGCCCGCAAGGCTTTCACAAAAGATATTCTCGCCCATCAGGTGCTGATGCGTGGCGTATAGATACACCTCGTCTTCGACCTCACGCCCCAGATCGCGCAACACCTCCATCGCGCGTTGGTTGGTGATATGGGCGCGCGGCGTATTGGCCAACCAGCGATAACGGTTGATCGCCATGTTTTCGATGCCATAGGTCGACAGCAAGGCGGCGGTTGCTGATCCTGCGGGGCCAGTGCCGATGATCAGCACGTCGGTGGTAATATCTGCCATGGGTGTTTCCTCCAAAACGATCAAACGGCGGGCGCGTCACCGGCCCAAGCGGCCTGCAACAACGCGCGGATGGCGGGGCGCTCGATGGGGCGCGGGTTCCAATAAGGGTTTTGCGTGGCAATATCGGCGGCGCGATCAAGGTCGGCCTCTTTCATGCCAATATCGCGCAGGGCCTGCGGCGCGTTCATCGCGCGGGCAAAATTGAAAATTGCCATTCCCGGCGCACCGCCAAAGATGTCGCTGATCGGGGCCAGCAAGTCGGGCACCGCCACCGCATTATAGGCCATT
>JBAVTI010000403.1:0-2089 GCA_049696055.1 Paracoccaceae bacterium
CTGGAGCGCAACATCTACTCGCGCCTGAAAACCCTGATCACGGGCAAAACTGCTGTCAAAGGTCCGAAGGGCATCAAGTCCGGCTCGACCATTGACGAGGAAATGCTTGGCACGATGTCGCGTGGCCAGTGGTGGCAGTTGGCGTTGGGCGAAGAAGCCGACGCCAAAGACGTGGAAGCGTTGCACGATCAGTTCGAAGCGCAGAAACGCGCGCTGGATCACCGGTTTGACGACAAGGTCGAAAAGGTGCGTCGCGGCGACGATCTGCCTCCGGGTGTGATGAAGATGGTCAAAGTGTTCGTGGCGGTAAAGCGCAAGCTGCAGCCGGGCGACAAGATGGCTGGTCGTCACGGCAACAAGGGCGTTATTTCCAAGGTTGTGCCGATGGAAGACATGCCGTTCCTTGCGGACGGTACGCCGGTCGACTTCTGCCTTAACCCGCTGGGTGTGCCGTCGCGCATGAACGTCGGGCAAATTCTGGAAACCCACATGGGCTGGGCCGCGCGTGGCCTTGGCATCAAGATCGACGATGCTTTGAAAGAGTATCGCCGTTCGGGCGACCTTACCCCAGTGCGCGAAGCCGTGCGTCTGGCTTACGGCGACGAGACCTATCAAGACGCCTTTGCCGACCGCAACGAGGCCGATCTGGTAGAACTTGCCAGCAACGTCACAAAGGGCGTGCCGATTGCGACCCCGGTATTCGACGGTGCCAAGGAATCGGACGTGAACGACGCACTTCGCCGGGCTGGTTTCGACCAGTCGGGTCAGTCGATCGTGTTCGATGGCCGCACGGGCGAGCAGTTCGCGCGTCCTGTCACTGTCGGCGTGAAGTACATGCTGAAACTTCACCACTTGGTGGATGACAAGCTGCACGCACGCTCGACGGGGCCATACTCGCTTGTTACCCAGCAGCCGCTGGGTGGTAAGGCGCAGTTCGGTGGTCAGCGTCTGGGGGAAATGGAGGTCTGGGCTTTGGAAGCTTATGGTGCCGCCTATACCCTGCAGGAAATGCTGACCGTCAAGTCGGACGACGTGGCTGGCCGGACCAAGGTTTATGAATCCATCGTCAAGGGCGAGGACAATTACGAGGCCGGTATTCCGGAATCGTTCAACGTTCTGGTCAAAGAGGTTCGTGGCTTGGGCCTCAATATGGAACTCCTGGATGCGGAGGACGAGTGAGGGCGGTTTCGCCCTTACTCACCCATCCCCTGAATTGAAGGACGCACGATGAACCAGGAACTTTCAACCAACCCGTTCAATCCGGTTGCTCCGGTGAAAACATTCGATGAGATCAAGATTTCTCTGGCATCGCCAGAGCGGATCCTGAGCTGGTCGTACGGCGAGATCAAAAAGCCGGAAACCATCAACTACCGCACGTTCAAGCCGGAACGTGACGGTCTGTTCTGCGCGCGGATCTTTGGTCCGATCAAGGATTACGTATGCCTTTGCGGCAAATACAAACGCATGAAATATCGCGGCGTTGTCTGCGAAAAATGCGGTGTTGAAGTCACGCTGCAAAAGGTGCGGCGTGAGCGGATGGGGCATATCGAGCTTGCCGCTCCGGTGGCGCACATCTGGTTCCTGAAATCGCTGCCAAGCCGCATCGGCCTGATGCTGGATATGACGCTGCGGGATCTGGAGCGTATTCTTTACTTTGAAAACTATGTCGTCATTGAGCCGGGTCTGACCGACCTGACCTATGGTCAGTTGATGACCGAGGAAGAGTTCCTTGATGCACAAGATCAGTATGGCGCAGATGCCTTCACCGCCAATATCGGCGCTGAAGCCATCCGTGAAATGCTGGCGGCGATCGATTTGGATTCGACAGCCACCCAGTTGCGCGAAGACCTTCGCGAAGCCACGGGCGAGTTGAAGCCGAAAAAGATCATCAAGCGTTTGAAGATTGTTGAATCATTCCTCGAGTCGGGTAACCGGCCAGAGTGGATGGTTCTGACCGTGCTGCCGGTTATCCCGCCAGAACTGCGCCCGCTGGTGCCGCTGGATGGTGGCCGCTTTGCGACCTCGGATCTGAACGATCTGTATCGCCGCGTCATCAACCGCAACAACCGTCTGAAGCGCCTGATCGAGC
>JBAVTI010000404.1:0-2812 GCA_049696055.1 Paracoccaceae bacterium
TGGCGCTATGGCACCTGGCAGCCGACCTCTTGGGATGATGCGCTGGATCTGGTGGCGCGGGTCACCGCCCGCGTAATCGACAAGGACAACGAGAACGATCTTTATGTCTCGATGTTCGACCATGGCGGCTCGGCGGGGGGCTATGAGAACACCTGGGGCACCGGCAAGCTCTATTTCGAGTCGATGAAGGTCAAGCACTGCCGGATCCACAACCGCCCGGCCTACATGTCGGAAGTGCACTCCAGCCGCGACATGGGCGTGGACGAGTTGAACTACAATTACGCCGACTACGAAGTTACCGACACCATCTTCCTTGTCGGCACCAACCCGATGGAATGCCAGACCAATCTGTTCCTGAACCACATGGTCAAGGGCATGCAGAATGGGGCGCGCGTCGTTATCTCGGACCCGCGCCGCACCGTGACGGTCGACAGCTGTGAACAGGTGGCGGGGGCAGAAAACGTGCTGCATCTGCCGATCACGACCGGTTCGGATGTGGCGCTGCACAACACGCTCTTCACCTATATCGCCGATCAGGGCTGGGTCGATGCCGACTTTATCGCCAAGTCTACCTTCCAGGGCGATGTGGCGGTGGGGGCTGACAGCGCCTATCCGGCGTCCCTTGGATCGTTCGAAGCGGCACGCGTCGGCTGCAAGATGAGCCTTGCCGACGGGGCCGCTGCGACCGGCCTGACCGAAGCGCAGATCATTCAGGCCGCCGAATGGATCGCCAAGCCGAAGGACGATGGCAGCCGCCGCAAATGCGTGACCGGCTATGAAAAGGGCATTATCTGGGGCAACGACAACTATCGTGCCATCGGCAGTCTGCTGAACATCGGGCTTGCCACCGGCAACGTCGGCCGTGAGGGCGGCGGCTGCTGCCGTCTGGGCGGGCACCAGGAGGGCTACTACCGCCCCTCCGACGCCCATGTCGGGCGCCCTGCGCCCTACATCGATCAAATGATCATCGCGGGCGGTGGCAAAGTGCATCACATCTGGGCCAACGATCACTTCAAGACCACGCTGAACGCCTCCGAGTTCAAGCGCGTCTACAACCGCCGGTCCAACATGGTGAAAGAAGCCATGGACGCCCGTGCCGGGGCCACGCGCGAGGAAATGGTCGATGCCATCGTCGGCGCGATCAATGCGGGCGGGTTGTTCGTGGTGGATGTGGACATCATCCACAGCCAGATCGGCCAGGCAGCCCATGTCATCCTGCCGGCGGTGGAATCGGGCGAGATGAACCTGACCTCGATGAACGGCGAACGCCGCTTGCGGCTGACGGAAAAGTACATGGACGCCCCCGGTTCGGCCAAGCCAGACTGTATGATTGCTGCCGGGATGGCGCAGGCGCTGGAGCGTGTGCTGCGCGAAGAGGGCCGGACCGAATACGCCGAACAGTTCAAGGGCTACGACTGGGCCACCGAAGAAGACGCCTTCATGGACGGCTACAACAAGGGCAACCCAGAAGTGACCTACGAGCGTCTGCGCGCGATGGGCAACGACGGGGTGCTGGAACCGGTCACCGGCTTTGCCGATGGCAAGCTGGTGGGAACCAACCGTCTGTATGAGGACGGCGTGTTCAAACGGCATGGCCGCGAAGACGGCAAGGCTCTTTTCTGCATGGGCGAATGGCGGGGCTGGCAGGCTGCGGGCAAGGCCCAGCAGCAGGCGAACCACAAGTTCCTTATTAACAACGGTCGCGCCAACATGAACTGGCAGAACTGGTTCCTTGATCAGGGCAACGAGTTCGTCATGGATCGCTTCCCGGTGCCCTTCATCCAGATCAATCCCGACGACATGGCCGAACTGGGCATCAAGGCGGGAGACATGGTCGAAGTGCACAACGACGTGGGTGCCACGCAAGCGCTGGCCTACCCGGAGCCAACGGCGAAACGCAACGAGACGTTCATGATCTTCGGCGCGCCAAACGGGGCGCAGGGCAACATCGTAAACGCGGGCGTGAACGAGTTGATCCTGCCGAACTACAAGCACACGTGGGCAAACATCCGCAAAATCTCAGATGCCACCCCGGCCTCGGCGGCGGTGTCCTACAAGTCGTGGGAAGTCGAGCTTTGATCTGAGTTTACGCCGCCCGAACCTGTTTCGGTCGGCGTCTTTTGCCAAACAGAGATCGCCCAATGAAACTTGCCTATGTCACCCTACAGGGACGCGGCCGCACCGATGCATTGATCGCCGAAGTGGCGGGCCTGCTGGCAGCTGATGGCGTGAGGCTGGCGGGAACAGTACAGTCGAACATCGAGCGCCCAAACCGGCGGAAATGCGATATGGACCTTGTGGTGCTGCCCGATGGCCCCATTGTCCGCATCAGCGAAGATCGCGGCGATCTGGCCCGAGGCTGCACACTGGATTCCGGCGCGCTGGAACAGACGGTGGTCGCCGTTCAGCAGCGGCTTGAAGGCGCAGAGGTGCTTATAATCAACAAATTCGGCAAACGCGAAGCCGAAGGCCGTGGTCTTATCCCCGTCATCGCCGACGCGCTGGAGCATGGCCTGCCGGTGCTGATCGGCGTGAACGGCCTGAACCTTGCTGCTTTCCTTGCTTTTGCGGGCGAAGATGTAACCCCTCTGCCGGCCGATCCTATTATCGTTGCCAATTGGTGCAAAGCTGCTGTTGCTAAAGAAATGGCCTAATCGAAGCCAGCAACATTTGTCGACCCTTCCACGCATCGGCCGCCAGATAACCCATAAGCGTCTCGCATCACGACACTAGCGACGAAGATTGATCTGCATCCGATATGAACGGCAGCTTTGGGGAATGCCGCCACAAAGCAAAGGTGGGTCCGAACGTC
>JBAVTI010000405.1:0-4284 GCA_049696055.1 Paracoccaceae bacterium
CCACAGCATCACGGCCACCGGCAAAATAAACCCCATCCCAAACGGCAACAGACACAGGGCCGTGGCCAACCAGCCGCGCATACCCGCCAACGCCGCCGGCGACACCGGCCGTACCTGCCGCGACATCTTGTGAAACCGGGCGTTGCGGCGGCTATACCGCTCCATCGCCAGCAGGCCGACAATCAGCACCAGCATCACACAGGCGATCTGCGCCGCCCCCCCGGCATTACCCGCCGTCAGCCAGACCGAAAACACCCCCGCCGTCAGGGTTTGCACCCCGAAATGCTCTACCGTGCCGAAATCGGCCACCGTCTCCATCAACGCCAGTGCCACCCCTGTCGCCACAGCAGGCCGCGCCAACGGCAGGCCTACGCGCCAGAACACCCCCCATGGCCCGGCACCCAAGGCCCGCGCCACCTCATAGCTGCACCCCGATTGCTCGCGGAACGCCGACCGGGCCAGCAGATACACATAGGGATAAAGCGCCGCCGACAGCACCAAAACCGCCGCCCAGCGCGACCGCACTTCGGGAAACCAATAATCCCGCGCCGAGGTCCAGCCCATCAGACCGCGCAGACCCACCTGCACCGCGCCCGAGTAGTCAAAGAAATCAACCAAAGCATAGGCCCCGACATAGGCCGGTACCGCCAAGGGAAACAGCAGCGCATAATCCAACGCCCGCGATCCCGGAAACCGGTACATCGTCACCAGCCACGCAGCCCCGGTGCCAACACTTGCGGTCAGCACCCCGACCCCCAGCATCAACACCACCGTATTGCCGAAATAACGCGGCAACACCGACCCCAGCAGATGCGGCCAGATGTTTTCTACCGGATGAAACGCAATCCAGATCACCGACACAATCGGTGCCAACACCAACACCGCAATGACCACCGCCCCGGCAGACCAAGGGTCCGGGCGCAACACGGCCCGCAAACCCTGCGTGGCATAGGGAACTTGACTGTTTTGCTTGGTCATCACCTGATCCGACTACAGGAAAGCGGTTTAACTGTCCAGAAAAGCCCGTATAGTCGCGCAGCAAAAGACCCCTGATCACCCGGACCCAGAACCCCCATGCGCATCGTCTACCACCTTGGCGCCCATTGCACCGATGAAGAGCGCCTGCTGCGCTGCCTGCTTAAGAACCGTGGCACTCTGGCCGAACAAGGCATCATCGTGCCGGGGCCTGCGCGCTATCGCTCGTTGATCCGCGATACGGCGATCAGCCTCAAGGGTGCTGCTGCCTCCAACGATACTCAGGCGCTGGTGCTCGATCAGATCATGGACGAAGACCGCGCCGAACGGCTTATCCTGTCATGGGACAGTTTTCTGGCCTTCCCGCAATGGGCGGTGCGCCGCACGCTTTACCCCAGTGCGGGCGAGCGTCTGCGCGCCTTCACCCAGATTTTCCCCGATATCGAGGCTGAATTTCACCTCGCCATCCGCAACCCTGCCACCTTCCTGCCCGACCTGTTCCGCAAACAACGCGGCAAAACCTACGAGGAATTCGTCGATGGCATGAACCCGATGGATCTGTCGTGGCCCTCGGTGATCATTGATATCCTGTCGGCCAATCCCGGCGTGCCGCTGTTCGTTTGGTGCGACGAAGACACGCCGCTGATCTGGCCCGAGGTGTTGCGCTCGGTCTCGGGTCATTCCCCCGATACCCGGCTGGAAGAAACCGATGATCTTTTGGCCACCATCATGTCACCCGATGGATTTCGGCGCTTGAACGCCTATCTTGGCACCCATCCGCCGCAAAATGAGATGCAGCGCCGCCGGGTCGTCACCGCGTTCCTTGATAAATTCGCGCTGCCCGAACAAATCGACATGGAACTGAACATGCCGGGCTGGACCCCGCAATTGGTCGAGGCCATTACCGCGCAATACGACCATGACGTGGCCCGCATCGCCGCCACCCCCGGCGTCACCTTTATCGCACCCTAGAGCGTGTTGCGATTTATCGGGTTCTTCCGATAAATCGCAACACGCAACATTCCTAGCCAGCTCTGGTCTTGGATTGCTTTCAATTTGAATCAGATTGAAAGCAATCCGCTCTAAAGCGTTTCGCGTGCGTCTTTACCGCACCAAATGCCACAAAACACCCTGATGCCCAACAAAACGGGCGCGGCAGGTTCCCCCGCGCGCGCCCATTTTAAACCGTGCCCGTCCGGCCCCGCTATTGCCGGGGTGGCGTCAGCTCATGCCCAGCGCGGCTTTGTACATCTCCAACACCGCTTCTTCTTCGGCAATGTCGTCGGGCTTGCGCTTGCGCAGGGCAATGATCTTGCGCAGAACGCTTGTGTCATAGCCCCGGCCCTTGGCCTCGGCCATCACTTCTTTTTGCTGCTCGGCAAGGTCTTTCTTTTCCGCATCCAGCTGCTCCATGCGCTCGATGAACTGGCGCAACTCTTCTGCGGTAACGGAATAGCTGTCGGTTGGGTCGCTCATCGGGGCCTCATTGAATGCAGGATTTCTGCCCCCCTCCTACCCCAAGGCAGAAGCCGGGTTCAAGCGGGCTGACACGCAATGCGCGTCAAACCACCTCTGCGATGCGGTCAAACCCCAATCTGGGGTTACGCGGCTGCACTTTTGCCGGATCGCCATGGCCGATATTGATCAAAAAGCGTACTTCCCATGGCCGCCCCTCAATAAACGCCGCCGCAACCAATTCCTTGTCAAACCCCGCCATCGGCCCGCAATCCAGACCGACCGCCCGCAAGGCCATCAGGAAATACCCGGCTTGCAAGGTGCCGTTCAGCTGCGCCGAGGCCCGCGCGCTATCAAGCTTGCCCTCGTAGAACGGCCGCGCGTCCATTGCCGGAAATACCTCGGGCAAATTGCGCCAAAACTCCAGATCCGCACAGATGATCGCGGTCACCGGGGCGGCCATGGTCTTGTCATGGTTGCCTTTGCTCATCGCCGGGGCAAGCCGTGCCTTCGCCGCAGCCGAGCGTACAAAGATCACCCGCAGCGGCTGCTGGTTGAACGCGGTCGGCCCCATCGACGCAAGGCTCAGCGCCCGCTCCAATTCCGCGACCGTCACATCGCGCCCGTCCCAGCCATAATGGGTATGCGCCTCGTCAAACAGCAGGTCCAACCCCGCCTGCGGCAACGCCGCCATCCGCGAACGCATGTTCATAACTGCCGCTGCCGTCTTTAATTCGCCCATAAAATCCTCCAACGTCACGCTTGTCATAGCCCTTTGCCTCGGTTAACCCGATAACCGACGCTGTAAAAGAGGCAAAGCCATGCAAATTCTGATCGGGATCGGCGCGGCTCTCTCCCTGCTGGGTGTTGCGGGTCTGATCTGGTGCATTTTGCTGGCCCTCAAGGCCCGCCGCGCCGGGCTGGACGATGAGACAATGCGCGCGCGCCTGCAACGCGTGGTTGTCTTGAACATGGCCGCTCTTGGCGTCTCGGCGCTTGGCCTGATGCTGGTGGTGACCGGTATTTTCCTCGGCTAACCCGCTAAGTCGGCCAGGCCGCTATCCGGCGTTCAGATCGCCAAATCCCCGGCCAGCGCTGATCAATCCATCAATCAGCGGCGCCACCGCCCATATTTCGGGTGCCTCTTCGGTCCATTCGCGCAGATCACGCCGCAACAGCAGCAAACTGCGCTGATCGGCCCAATGCATCGGCCCCCCAACCCATCGCGGAAAGCCATGCCCAAGGATCAACGCCAGATCCACGTCCAACGGCCGCAGGGCAAGGCCGCTTTGCACCACCCGCGCGCCCTCATTCGCCATCGCCGCCATAACCCGCGCCACAATGGCTGCGTCATCCGGCCCCGCCTTACCACCAAAAGCCGCCTTGCCGCCAGAAACCGCGCCCATCAGCCCCACCAGACCAAATTCCCCCAGCGCCCGCGCCACTTCCTGCTGCCCATAGCCTGCCCCCGCCAGATGCATCGCCGCCGCCCGGCCCGCCGCCATTACCCGCGTGCCGATCCCCCCCGGCGCCTTCGCGCGCACCACAACCCGACCCAACTTGCGCGCAAGGGCCACCACCGTCGCCACCGCCACAGCCTCGGTCGCAGGCCCGACAATCACTTCGGCAAGCCGGCTCTGCGGCACCAGATACAGCCCCACCACATCCGCCTCGCGCGCGCCCAAACTGCCGCCGCCCGGCCCGATCAGCGCCAACACCACCCCCGGCGGCGTCGCCAGAGCCACGGCCGCCAAGGCACCGTCGCCTGCCACCAGCACCAGATCGGCCTTGGCAAACGCGTCGGCTCCCGCCGCGGGCACCAGCCGCGCCCAATCGGCATCGCGCACCGCCGCC
>JBAVTI010000406.1:0-7889 GCA_049696055.1 Paracoccaceae bacterium
ACATACCGATGTGTGAGCCGTTTCGCACTTTGGTGCAACATTCAAGGTGTGTGATCGCCGCAGGGTGCCTAGTGGCTTGCGGGGCTGGTGGCAAAATCAAGGATCGCTGCGACCAGACAATCAAGACTGTCGGTCCAGGGCAGATGGAAAGGCAGGGCATCGGTCAACAGCGACAACTCGGTGCAGGCGATCAACAGATGGTCACAGTACGGTGCCATATTTTCCGCCAACACCGCCATTGCCGCGCGGGCTTGCGGGCCGGTATCGCCCGCTTTGACCCGGCGGATCAGCGCCAGCACTGGGGCCTCATCAACCGGAAAAACCGGGCTCAAACCGGCGTCGTTCATCTCGGCATCAAAGGCTCCGGTCAGGCGCACGGCGGGCGAGGCGAGCATGCCAATGCGGCCCTTTGGCAGGGTGGCAACCGTGGCGCTGCGCATATCGAGAAACGGCAATGGCGTGGCTGCAATGATCTGCGGCGCGTAGGCGTGGGCGGTGTTACAGGGCATTGCCAGCGCCATCGCCCCCGCTGCCGCCAGATCACGCGCCATTTGCGCCAGCACCGGGCCGGGGTTATCGCCAGTGCCTGCAAGCAACCAATTCAAGCGGCTGGGCACGGCCGGGTTTTGATGCACAATCAGCGGAATGTGGTCGGCGTCATCGCGCGCGGGCGTGGCGTTCAGGACCTTTTGCATCAGCAAAATCGTCGCCTCTGGCCCCATGCCGCCGATGATGCCGACCGTTTTCATGCCCAAACCTTATGCATGCGGCAACACGTGGGTATAGCCGGTCAGGCCAATGGCCCCGCCGGTATGCAAAAACACGATGCGTTCGCCTTTCTTGAAATGGCCCTTGCGGATCAGATCAATCAAACCGGCAGCGCCCTTGCCGGAATAAACCGGATCAAGCAGAATGGCTTCTGTTTTCGCAAATATATCAATGGCTTCAAGCGTACTTTCCGCCGGAATGCCGTAACCTTTGCCGATGTAATCACAATTGGCCACCACGTCGGTTCGTTTGACAACACCGGTGACGCCCAGCTTTTCCTCGGTGGCTTGCGCCAGTCGGAACACGTTAGCTTCCTGGGTATCCTTGGGTGCGCGCACGCCGATACCCAGCAGGGGGATTTGCGCGTTCAATGCCTTGAGCCCGACAATCAGCCCCGCATGGGTGCCCGCCGATCCAGTGGCGGTGACCATGTGATCAAATACCAAACCGCGGTCGACCGATTGGCCAAGCAGCTCCAGCGCGCAGTTCACATAGCCCAAGGCACCGGTCGGGTTAGAGCCACCGCCGACGATGGCATAGGGTTTGCGGCCCTGCGCGCGAAAGGTCTCGGCGACGGCCATCATCTCGGCGTTCATGTCAAGACCGGGGCCACGATGCTCGATAGTGGCACCGTGCAAAACGTCAAGCAGCACGTTGCCGTTCAGCCGATAGTTCGGCTCGTTATAGCCAGTGCGGTCTTCCAGCAGCAGATGGCAGGCAAGGCCAAGTTTCGCCGCCGCTGCCGCCGTTTGGCGCGCGTGGTTGGATTGGGTGGCGCCTTGGGTCAGCACGATGTCGGCGCCCATGGCCAAAGCCTCGGCCATCAGGAATTCAAGCTTGCGGGTCTTGTTGCCGCCTGTTGAAAGACCCGTGCAATCGTCGCGTTTGATCCAAATCTCGGGGCCGCCAAGCAGGGCAGACAAGCGCGGCATCGGTTCAAGCGGGGTTGGCAGATGCGCCAGACGGACGCGGGGAAAGCGGGCAAGGTTCATCGGGTATCCTTTAGGAATTTGGGGGAAGTGTCGCGCCGGAACGCAGATTTGCAAGGCGAATATCGGCGGTGCGGGCATGGCCTTCCATGCCTTCAAACCGCGAAATGCGGGCGGTTACTTCGGCCAGACGCGGCAGGGCCTGGGCGTCGACCGTCTGCCAAGTGACTGTTTTCAGGAACTTATGTACCGAAAGCCCGCCGGTATAGCGCGCCGCCCCCGAGGTGGGCAGCACATGGTTGGTACCGGCGGCCTTGTCGCCAAAGGCCACCGTTGTGGCGGCGCCAAGGAACAAAGAGCCATAGGCGCGCAAGCGGTCGCGCCACCAATCCAGATCATTGGCCTGCACATGCAGGTGTTCGGGGCCGATCTGATCGGCGTAGGCGGCCATGTCTTCGCGGCTGTCGCAGGTGATAATCTGACCGAGGCTTTCCCAAGCGCCGCTTGCGGCATCGCGGTTGGGCTGCGGCAAATCAGCAGCCAGTTTGGGCACCAGATGGCGCACGGCCGCCGCCAGGGCGGGGCTGGTGGTTACCAGCCAAACCGGGGAATTCGCCCCATGCTCGGCCTGCCCGACCAGATCCCACGCCACAGTCAGCGCATCGGCGGTATCGTCGGCAATGATCATGCTGTCGGTAGGGCCTGCAACCATATCAATGCCAACGCGGCCATACAGCAGGCGTTTGGCCTCGGCGACGAACTGATTGCCGGGGCCCACCAGAATATCGGATTTCGGCAGGCCGAAAAGACCAAACGTCATCGCGGCCACGCCTTGAATGCCCCCCAAAGCCAAGACCCGGTCCGCGCCGCAATGGCGCAGAGTGTAGAGGATGGCATCGGGAATGCCCGCGGGCGCATCGGCGCGCGGCGGAGAAACGGCAGCGACATGCGCCACCCCGGCCACGCGGGCGGTGGTGACGGTCATCATCGCCGATGCAATATGGCTGTAGCGCCCGCCCGGAACGTAGCATCCCGCCGCCCCCACCGGGATCAGCTTTTGCCCGGCAATCAGGCCGGGGCGCAACTCTACCTGCATCTCATGCAGACTGTCCCGTTGGGCTTGGGCAAATTTTCGTATGTTTTCATGGGCGTATGTGATGTCATCTTTCAAGGATTGCGGCACGCGCGCACAAGCCGCGTCAATAGCAGAGTCGGAAACCACGATATCGCCCTGCCATCGATCCAGATCACGGGCGATGCGGGTGGCCGCGGCTTCGCCCCCTGCCTCGATCTGCGACAACAGGCGTGCGACGGTCGTGCTTACGTCGATGGTTGCCGCTGGATTTGCGGGTGCTGCGCGTTTGGAAAAAGTCACGGCCATCGGGTCTTATTCCTTTGGGTTATCGTCTTGGCGCACGAGGGGCGGAAAAAATTCGACGACAGGTGGGGAAAACAGCGGTAACAAAGGGGCAATCCACGCCGAATTCGGAATTCCGAAAAAGGAGCGCATAGCATGCCCGAGCCGATCAGCAATTCGATCACCCTGCGCGGGCTGGAAGTGTTCGAAGAATTGGCCCGCACCGGGTCGATGCAGGACACCGCGCGCAAGCTGGGGATGAGCGCGCCCGCCGCGTCGCAGCAGTTGAAGAACCTTGAATTGGCGCTGGGGCAGGATCTGGTGGATCACAATCGCCGCCCCTTGGAGCCCACGCGCGCGGGCCTTGCCTACCTTGGCCATGTGCGGGCGGCCTTGGTGCAATTGCGGCAAGGCGCTGCGGAATTGTCGCTGATTGATCTGCGCAGTCTGCGGCGTCTGCGCATCGGGGTAATTGATGATTTCGACGTCGAGGTGACGCCGCGCCTGACACAAGCCCTGACGTCGGTTTTGACGCCCTGCGATCTGACGATCATCACTGCGGCCAGCCTGCGGATCGTTGACGATGTGGCCGAGCGGGGGCTGGATCTGGGCATTGCCGCGCGGCCCTTTGATTTGCCTGCGGGGATCAGTGAGATCCCGTTGTTGCGCGATCCGTTCATGCTTGCGGTGCCGCGCGGTTACTTGCCCGCCCCGCCCGACAGCATCGAGGCGCTGAACGGCCTGCAATTCTTGCGGTATGAGCGTTCTCAGCTGCTGGGACGGCAGATTGCGGCCCATCTGGCGCGGCTGAAACTGGCACCGCAGGGCCGGATTGAGCTGGACAGCAATCAGGCGATTTTCGGCTTGATTGCCAATGGCGCGGGCTGGACGATCTGCACCCCGCTTAGCTTTTTGCGCGCACGCCGGTTTCATGGGCAGGTTGATCTTTACCCCCTGCCCTTCGCGGGTTTCTCGCGCACCATTTCGCTGTTCCATCCAGCGGACTGGATGGCAGAAATTGCGACCATAATTGCCGATACTTTGCGAGAGATTTTGCGGGCGCAGGTGGTTGAACCCGGTCGTGCCGCGCTGCCATGGATTGGGCCGGGACTGGTTATTTTGCCGAGGTGACGGCGGCGGTTCGCCAAAGATCGGTCCGCAGGTGCCGCGGCCGCCAAGGGCGGGTTTGGGCGGCAAGGCAGGTTTCATCCGCGTCCTCCGGCATGCGTTGCAGCACTTTCTGGGCAACGCGCGTGCAAAGGCAAGGACGATGCCACCGTTTCGGGAAGATCAACGCCTGCAATTCAAATTTTGGAATTTGACGCCGAAAATCAGCCGTCAGGTGGTTTGCGCGATTGCATCGGGCACAATGCCCGACGCGGCAATATAGGGGGCCGTGTCCTGCCCGGCAAACAGGCCGTGGCGGGTAATCAGCACCGTGCCCATCCCCGCCGCGCGCCCGCCCAGGATATCCGTATGCAACGTATCGCCGACCATGGCCAAGCGGTGCGGTGCCAGGCCGATGCGGGCGATGGCATCATCGAAAGCATCGGGAAACGGCTTGCCAAACCATTGCGGCGCAAGGCCAAGGCTATCGGCTATGGCATGGGCGTAAAAGCCCGGCTCGGTAGAAAGCCCGTCTTCGCGCGGGGCGACGAGATCGGGGTTGGCCACGACCAATGGCCGGGGTCGGCGGGCAAGGGCATCGGTCAACCGCCGTTGCAAAACGGCGTTCCAGCGCACCGAAGACAGGAACAAAATCGCATCCGCACTATCAAAAACCTGTGGGTTTTCAATGGCATCTGTCACGCGGGCCGGCATGTCGGCAAAGCTGTCACCCTGCGCCGATATTGCCGCCCAGTGCGCGCCGGGTGCGATTCTGGCAAGCCGTGCGACGGCAACATCGCGGGAAGACACCACCTCACTTTCGGTGAAATCAAAGCCGAGGCGATGATACTTCTGCAAAGCCGCCGCACGGGTATAGGACGCGGCATTGGTCAAGACGATCAACCGTTTTCCCGCGGCCCGCAGGTCGGCCATCCGCGCCACAGCGCCCGCAATCGGGGTATCGCCGACATTCAGCACGCCAAACGCATCCAGCACAAAGCCGTCATAGGTATCGGCGACCTCGGCCAAAGTGGTGCAGTGCCGTGAAGTGGTGGGAAAGCGGGCGTCAGGCAGGCGGGGGCGCACCGCCTCATACCGCAAAAAGGCCGCGGCGGCGTCTAGCGGCGCGTCAAACACTGGAATAACCCCCTTCGATCATCATCAACGCGCCGTTCACCAAGCCAGAAGCGGGTGATGCAAGGTAAAGCGCCATATCCGCTACCTCGATCGGTTGACCAAACCGGCGCGCGGGGGTGCCGTGGATCATCGGGTCGGCCTTGGCGGCATCGCCCCAGACCTTTAGCCCCATCGGGGTCAGAACAACGGTCGGACAGATCGCATTGACCTGCACATTATGGCGCGCCCATTCGGCGCAAAGCGATTTGGTCAGCGCGTTCAGCCCACCTTTGGAACTGGCGTAAGCGGCATGGTCATCCAACGCGATCACCCCGGTTTGGCTGGATATATTGATGATCTTGCCCCAGTTTTGCGCGATCATCGCCGGGCCAAGCGCCTGCGCCAAAAGGAACGGCGCGCGCAGATTGACGGCCATGATCTGATCCCACTGTTCCACCGGAAAGGTGGTGGCGGGGCCAACATGAGTGATGGCGGCGCAGTTGACCAGAATGTCGATGGTGCCCCATGAGCGCAAAGCCTCGGCGGCGGCGTGGGTTGTGCTTTGGGTGCTGGCAAGGTCGGCCTCAATGGTCAGGCAGCGGCGACCATGGCCGCGCACCACCGCCGCTGTTGCCAACAGCCCGTCGGCGTCACGGGCAACCGCCACGATATCGGCCCCGGCATCGGCAAAAACGGCGCAGATTTCGGCACCTATCCCCTTGGAGGCACCGGTTACCAAGGCCTTGCGCCCGACAAGGGAAAATCGGTTTGTCCAGTCAGGCATCGCTTACTCCAGATTGGTATGGCGGGCGCGCATCGCATCTGGCGAAGCACCGATACGGTCGCGCAGGGCAAGGATCAGGATTTCGAAAGTCAGGAATTGCGCGCCCTCAAACAACGATCCCATCGGCAGGACCGAGGCGGGGTTGGGCGTTTGATCGCTCGCCATGGTTTGGGCCGGGATGGTCAGCACAAGGTCACAGGCCGATGGCACCGGGGCCAAAGGTTGTGCCGTGACGCAGGCGGTGCGCGCACCGGCGTTGCGGGCGACGCCAACCAAGCCCATGACAGTGGCAAAATCACCCGGACCAGCACTGACGATCAACAGATCACCGGGGCCGACGGGCGGCGTGGACATATCGCCCACCACATGTGCGTCAAGCCCAAGGTGGTAAAGCCGCATCGCAAGCGCGCGCATCATCAGGCCTTCTCGGCCGACGCCATATGCCACGATACGGTTGGCAAGGGCGATTTCCTCAACAAGATCATGCAAAGCGGTTTCATCGATGGCAATGGTGGCGGCCTTCAGCTCGTCTGCGGCCAGGGACGCCAGGGTTTTGAAATTAAGCATGGGGTTTTCCGGTTCAAAGGGTAGTGGCGGTAACCGCCTGTTCCAGCAGACCGGTTTCATCGAGCAGGTCAAGCAGTGTATAGCGGCTGCGCAGATAGCGGGCGTTCAAGGCGGTGCGGCGCAGGTAATCACGGTCTACGCCGATCTCAGCCGCCGTGGCGGGCGCACCGGCTGCGGTCAGCATAGCGCGCATTTGTGGCGCGGCAATCAGGTAGGCGCGCAGGCGGGCGGCAAGTTCCGGCCAGATCTGGCGTAAAACCGTCAGGCGGGCACGGTGGGCAGCGGGTGAAAGATGCTTGGTCAGGGTTTCCTCGATGGCGCGGTCGGCAATTTCACCGGGGCCAAAGGCTGCGCGAATGCTGGCGGTTTTGGCGGCCATATCGGGGGCGTTGGCCACCAGATGGTCAATGTCGATCCGGGTCAGATCCTGGGTAAGGACCCAGTCATACATCGCCAGCACCGTGGTGCAGCCGACGGCAACGCAGGCGCCATGGCTTACCCGCTCGCCGTTCTGGCTTAGGTCATCCATTTCCCACAAGTGCGCGATCTGGTGATCGGCACCAGAGGCCGGGCGCGACGAGCCGTGCGCCTCCATCGCCAATCCGACAAGGGTCAGGCCGGCAAACAGGCCTTCAATCGCGGCGGGGTCGGCGCGGGCAATGCGGGCGGGGTCGGCAAGCCAGCCTTGCAATCCGTTCTGCACCATCGGCCAGGCGACGGTGTCGATGGGTTCAATTCCCAAAGCATCGGCGATGATCCAATCGCCGCCCGCCGGCACCTTTCCCGCCAGATCGCCGTAACCCCAGCCGGTCATTTCGGGCGGCGCGGCGCAAATCACATCCAGATCGCCGATCACCGCGCGGGCGGGGCGGCATTGGATGGTTTTCTTGAAACCCTTGTCCGAAAGCGGTGACCCCGCCGAGGTATAGCCGTCCATCGACGCCGCAGTGGCGATGCACAGATAGGGGCGTTCCAGTGCAAAGGCCGCGTGTTTGACGATATCATTCATCACGCCAGATCCGATGGCGACCGGGGTGGCGGCGTCCTGTTCAAGGATGTGACGCAAAGTAGTGGCTAGTTCTACCGTGGGCTTGGGGCGCGGAGTGGCGGGCAGAATGTGGCGACGGGTCTGGACGCCAGCGGCTACCAGTGCTGACTGAACGGCAGGGCCAGCGGCGGCCCAGGTATTTTCATCGGCAATCAGACAAGCCGGACCGGAGCCGAATTGCCGCAAGAACAGGCTGCCGGTTTGCGTCAGAAC
>JBAVTI010000407.1:0-3734 GCA_049696055.1 Paracoccaceae bacterium
GGTTTTTGCGCAACTTAGGGTTTCACATCGGCGCAAGATCAGGGTCGCCCCCCGTTTTGGCCCAGTGTGATCCGCTTTGGCCGGGCCAAAACGCAAACTGCCCTAAAGAAAAATGTCGGTCTGCACCAACGCCGCCACGCCTGACATCAGGATGCGAAAATCGGCAACCCCATCCCCGTTGACATCGCCGATCAGAAAACCCGCGCTAAACCGCAGCTCGCCCGCGTCGCGGCCAAATCCGGCCCCGCCGATAAAGTGAAAGGCCTGATCGCCAGCCAGATTGGTTTCGGCGTCGATGGCGCGCAGATCCACCCGGTCGCCCTGTGCGTGCTGAAAATCGGCAATGCGGTCAACGGCGCCCGCCAGAATGGGGGCTTCGGTCGTGCTGTTGAACACAAAGGCATCCGCCGCCGCCCCGCCCACCATCAGATCAAAGCCCAAACCTCCGGTCAAACGGTTGCCCACGGACGAACCGATGATCGTATCATTTTGCGAGGTGCCCGTAGCGCTTTCGATCGAGATCAGGGTTTCGCGGGCGATGGCCCCGGTTTGGGCAAAGCCCGCCGCAAGGTTGATCAACACGCCGGTGCCGCCTTGGGTGAAATCATCGTCGCGCGGCAGATAGCTGATGCTGTCGGCACCGTCGCCGCCATGAAAGGTGTTCTTCCAGCCAACGGAAAAGAAGCTGTCGTTGCCCGCCTCGCCAAAATAGCGGCTGCCAAAGGTTTGCACAAAAAAGCGGTCATTGCCGGTGCCGCCCAGCACCTGATCAAAGGGATCGCTGGAAAAGCTGTCAAACCCAAGGCCAACATAGGTGTCGTTGCCATCGCCCAATGCCGTCAGGTTGCCAAACTCGCGGTGGTTGATCACCGTGTCGTTGCCCGCCCCGGCATCCACCACATTGTCGCCGCCCAGATCGTCAGAGCGATTTAGGTTGATGATGTCATTCCCGGCAAGGGCATTGATCTGGATGGCAATATTGTCGGCACCGAGGCCTTGGGTGAAGGTGTCATTGCCAACAGTAAGGGTAAGAAGGCGGCTCATTGCGGGTCCTTTCGGGTGTCTGTTAAGGCGACACTAAGGCAGGTGGGCGGTGTTGGCTGTGCCTTGGGGAACAGGCATTGGTTGCGAAACGCATGGCAGGTTGCCGCAGGCCTTAGGCCGCCTGCAGTACAGGTGCGTGCAGCGATACGTTGGATTGAACGCCCCGTATTCATCGCAGCCCGCTGCAGTCTGTGCCGCAAAAGCAATTGAAATCGGCACCCCGCAGCCTTAGGTAAGCACAAAGTGACGTTCACAAATTTGGAATCCCGATGGAAATCTTCACCGCCGAAGGCTTTGCCGCCTTGTTGCAAGTCATGGCTATCGACCTCGTGCTTGCGGGCGATAATGCTATCGTCATCGGCCTTGCTGCGGCGGGTCTGCCGAAAGAAATGCGGGCCAAGGCCATTCTTGTTGGCATTTTGGCGGCGACCGTGCTGCGCATCGTTTTTGCCATGGCCACCACGCAACTGCTTGCGATTACCGGGCTGCTGCTGGGCGGTGGTATCTTGCTGCTTTGGGTTTGCTGGAAGATGTACCGCGAGCTGAAGGACGGCCATGTCGATGAAGACCGCGCCGAAGAGGCCCTGACCGGGATCGACTTGAACGCAGACGGCACGATTGCCGGCGGCGGGCCGACCAAAACCTTTAAGCAAGCGGCCTGGCAGATCGTGATTGCCGACGTGTCAATGTCGCTCGATAACGTGTTGGCGGTGGCAGGTGCCGCGCGTGAACATCCGACAGTGCTGGTGATCGGTCTGGTGATGTCTATTGCGCTGATGGGCTTGGCTGCGTCGTTTGTGGCGCGGTTGCTGAACAAGCACCGCTGGATCGCCTATGTCGGTTTGGCGATAATTCTCTATGTGGCGCTAGAGATGATCTGGCGGGGCTGGCACGAAGTGCAGCCTTTGGTGTCGGCCGCAGTTCTGGGGTAAGCGCGATTGCAGGGTGGTTGCGGCCGCCCTGCCGGGTTTCAGAAATCAATGCTGAAGCCAAAGCCGAAATTGTCTTTGGACGCCGAGAAAGTAACGCCGTTGGCATAGTAGCCGATCACAGCGCCAACGCCGACCTGCAGATTATTGTGCTTGTTGGCATTGACGCGCGACATGCCAACCGCAAGCGCCGTGCCATAGGCAAGGCCCCCCAGAACCGGGCGATCGGGAAAGCATTTCTTGGCCAGATTGGTGGCACCATAAAACGCAGCGGCGGTGTGGCCCGACGGAAAGCCGTGCTTGCCACCGTTCGGGCGGGTATTCATCGGGATTTCGCCAAGCCCCAGCTTCAGGGCCTGCGTCAGCGCCGCCTGAGTGGCAAGTCCGGCAAAAAACTCGACCGAGCGGTGCTGACGGATGGCACAAAATCCCGCAAGCAAGGGCAGGGCGATCTGTGCAATATCGCCCGCTTGTTCGAAATTGCCGCGGTCTTGGGCGGCTGCTGGCGCTGTGGTCAGCAATGCCAAGGCAAGGGCGGCAGACGTCAGGGACGTGGAAATGCGCATGGATACTCAATCACGAAGTGACGTTGGGATCAGGGCGCATGGCGTCTGACGGTGTGCCGCATTTATACGCGGGACAAGCTGACAGTTAGCTGAACGGCAAGCGAAGAAGGGTTATTCGCCCCAGCCTTCGATGATGCAGATATCGGCAGCACTTGCGGCCTCGCGCAGGCGGATGGCGGCCTGATATTCGGGCGAATGGTAACAGTCGGTCGCGGCCTGCAGAGAGGGGAATTCCAGCACCACGGTGCGCGGGCGCATCTCGCCCTCGACCACGGTTTGCGGTGTGCCGCGCACCAGAAATTTTGCGCCGTATTTGGCAAAGGGGGCGGCGTTGGCCTGACGGTAAAGCTCGTAGGCGGCGGGGTCAGAGACGGTGACATGGGCGATGATGTAACCTTTGGGCATCGGGCGGCTCCGGGGTTGGGGGATGCGGTCGACGGCTAGTTTCCATGGCGGAAGGGATACGCGCAAGCGGGGTAAACAGGGGCCACGAACACAGGCCCGCGCTGGGCAGGTCAGCAGCCGCTTTGCGTATTTAGGGGCAGTGCGCGGCCTATTTGCCGCCGCGCATTTCCAGAAACCGCTCATACATCATGCGATATTCGGTCGGGATATCGCGGATCGACAGCAGGGCCACGCAAGCATCGCCGTCCATCACCGGCAGGTGACGAAAGCCGCCTGTGGTCATCAGACCGATGGCCTCGTTCAAGCCGCTTTCAGCGGGCACCGTGTGCGGGTTTTCGGTCATGATCTGATCGACGGTCGTGGTGTCGGAATGCAGATCCTGACCGATGCATTTGCGGATCACATCACGTTCCGAGATCAAGCCGACAAGCACGCCGTCCCGCAGCACCACCAGCGCCCCGACGTTGAACTGATCAAGCGTATGCGCCGCTTGTCGCACACTGGAACCTGCGGCAATCGAAGGCAAAGCCCGCCCGGCCACGACATCAAGAACAGAACGGAAAAACATCGGCAGGCCTCCCTGTGGGTTCGCCGTGAGTGTAGGACGAGGGCGGCGCGGGGGGAAGGGGGTCGCAGTGGGGGCATGGGGCCGCAGGGGCTCGAAACGCTGAGGGAGTTTGCGAAGGCGGTGGGGAAGCGGTTGCGGGTGGATTGTGTGACGGGGGACATCGATAGCGTCTTGAGGGAATTGAAACGCCGCACTTTGCACACTAAGTGGATAGCATTTTCC
>JBAVTI010000408.1:0-3336 GCA_049696055.1 Paracoccaceae bacterium
AGCGGTGCCTCGTAAATGGTTTTCAGATCATAGGCGGCGATCACCGATTCCTTGCGGACGTTGCAAAACAGCGCGATTTTCTCGCGTTCCTTGTCCGGGATCGGGTGTTCCGAGCGCAGCAGCAAGACGTCGGGCGCGATGCCGATCGAGCGCAGTTCCTTGACCGAGTGTTGGGTGGGTTTGGTTTTCAGCTCGCCCGAGGCGGTGACGTAAGGCAGCAGCGTCAGGTGAACGAAAATGCACTGGCCGCGCGGTTTATCCTGGGCGAACTGGCGGATCGCCTCAAAAAACGGCAGGCCTTCGATGTCGCCCACGGTGCCACCGATTTCGCATAGCATGAAATCGACCTCGTCCTCGCCGACGCGCAGGAAGTCTTTGATTTCATTGGTGACGTGGGGGATCACCTGGATGGTTTTGCCAAGGTAATCGCCGCGGCGTTCTTTTTCCAGCACGTTGGAATAGATCCGGCCCGACGACACGCTATCGGTCTTGCGGGCGGAAACGCCGGTAAAGCGTTCATAGTGGCCAAGGTCAAGATCGGTTTCGGCACCATCATCGGTGACAAAAACCTCGCCATGTTCAAACGGCGACATCGTGCCGGGATCGACGTTCAGATAGGGGTCGAGTTTGCGCAACCGCACCGAAAAGCCACGCGCTTGCAGCAGGGCACCAAGGGCCGCCGAGGCAAGGCCTTTGCCAAGCGAGGATACCACGCCGCCGGTGATGAAAATGTAGCGTGCCATGCGAACTGGACCCCCGTGAAAACCAAAATTAAGTGCGCGATTCGCCCGTTGGGAATCACAGCATCACGGGAATTGAGCAGTAACCGAAAATTTGGCAGTGCGCAACCAGACCGCAAGATGCTGTCGTCATTCCCGGTCAGGGATCAAAGGATGGTATGCAGGCTTAGTTGCTTGCGGGGGCTGGTGCCGGGGCGGTGGTGCCAGCAGGTGCCGGCGCAGTCGTACCTGCGGGTGCGTCGGTCGGTGCCGGGGCGGTGGTGTCTGCCGGGGCCGGTGCCGTGCCGTCATCCGCGCGTGGCGGCGTGGCGGGGGCATCGGTTGACGATGGTGGCAGGCTCAGGCCTTCGCCCAGCGGTTTGGCCGGAACAACTGGTGCCGGTGCGGTGCCGCCGATCTGGTCGATCACCGAATTGCCTGCCGAATTCTTGGCGGCGATCAGGGTCAGCGAAATCGAGGTGATGATAAAACCGATGGCAAAGATCCATGTCAGCTTGGTCAGCGCGGTTGCCACCCCACGGCTGGACATCGCGCCGCCACCGCCACCGCTGCCCATCCCAAGCCCGCCCCCTTCGGAGCGTTGCAACAGCACGACGCCGATAAGCAAAAGTGCGAGGATCAGGTGGATGGTGAGAACGACGTTTTCCATGCGGATCTTTCCGAAAGCTGCCGCGCCTATCTAGGCGGATGCGCGGGCGCCTGCAAGGGCTTCGGTTTGGTCATTGGTTCGCGGGGGCCTAACCGTCGATCTCATCGACCGACGCCTGACCCGACAGGCGTTGACGCAGGATGCTCCACGACAGGCCAATTCCCAGAACCAACGACAGGGCAAGAATGCCCAGCCAGACGTTGATCGCGGAATTATCCAGCGCCAGCAGGCCCCAATCGGTCAGCACCCACAGCAGGCTGCCAAACACGGCAGCAATCAGCAAAATGCCAAAACCGCCGATTGAGCGCAGCGTGGCGGTGACATAGATCAGGTAACAAATCCCCAGCAACAAGCCAAGGAACAGCGTCAGCGGCATTTGGGCGGCAAAATTGGCCTGCGCCCAGCGGGTGAAATTCCATTGTGTCGGGTTATAGGTGGCGCAAAGCAGGGCAAAAGCCCCCAGCCAACGCAGAAAAATGCCCATATTTGCCTCCGTTCTTTGGCCTTTGGTGCCTGATGAGCGGCACTCTGTCCACAGCATAGGGCGTGACGGGGTGATTTTGCTGTTTCCTGTCGCGGCTGTGGCGGCTATAGGTCGTTCGGTTTTCACCAAGCTGCAAGGATCAGGCATGGCCAATGTCGTCGTAGTCGGCGCCCAATGGGGTGACGAGGGAAAAGGCAAGATCGTCGATTGGTTGAGCGAGCGCGCCGACGTGATCGCCCGCTTTCAGGGTGGTCACAATGCCGGGCACACGCTTGTCATTGATGGCAAGGTCTACAAGCTGTCGCTGCTGCCCTCGGGCATTGTGCGCGGCGGCAAGTTGTCGGTGATCGGCAATGGCGTAGTGCTGGACCCATGGCATCTGGTGATGGAGATCGAAAAGCTGCGCGGGCAGGGGGTCGAGATTTCGACCGAAAACCTGATGATTGCCGAAAATGCGCCGCTGATCTTGCCGCTACATGGCGAATTGGATCGCGCCCGCGAAGGCCAGACGGCGGTTGCCAAAATCGGCACCACCGGGCGCGGCATCGGGCCTGCGTACGAGGATAAGGTGGGGCGTCGTGCCATTCGCGTGGCCGATCTGGCCGATGACGAGACGCTGGTGATGCGGGTTGACCGGCTACTGACGCACCACGATGCGCTGCGTCGCGGACTGGGGATGGATCCGATTGACCGCGACGCGCTGCTGGCGCAGCTGCGCGAAATTGCGCCGCAAGTGCTGCCCTATGCCAAGCCGGTTTGGAAAGTGCTGAATGAGGCGCGGCGCGCGGGTAAGCGGATCTTGTTCGAGGGCGCGCAGGGGGCGCTTCTGGATATTGATTTCGGCACCTATCCGTTTGTAACCTCGTCCAACGTGATTGCGGGCCAAGCCGCCACCGGCACAGGCCTTGGGCCGGGAGCGATTGGTTTTGTTCTGGGCATCGTCAAAGCCTATACCACGCGGGTCGGCGAAGGCCCGTTCCCGGCGGAATTGTTCGATGCCGACGGCGACCGTCTGGGCGAGCGGGGGCATGAGTTTGGCACCGTCACCGGGCGCAAGCGGCGCTGCGGTTGGTTTGACGCGGTTCTGGTGCGCCAGACCTGTGCCACCAGTGGCGTGACCGGTATCGCGCTGACCAAGCTGGATGTGCTGGACGGCTTTAAGACGCTGAAAATCTGCGTCGGCTATGATCTGGATGGCGTGCGGTTGGACTATCTGCCAACAGCGGCCAAGCATCAGGCGCGCTGCACCCCGATTTACGAGGAACTGGAAGGCTGGTCGGAAAACACCGCCGGCGCGCGGTCTTGGGCCGATCTTCCGGGGGCGGCGGTGAAATACGTGCGGCGGATCGAGGAATTGATCCAATGCCCGGTGGCGCTGCTGTCGACCTCGCCCGAACGCGAGGACACGATTTTGGTCACCGATCCCTTCGCGGATTGAGGGCCCTTCGCGGATTGAGGGCGTG
>JBAVTI010000409.1:0-3026 GCA_049696055.1 Paracoccaceae bacterium
TTTTCGCAGAAAGATCAAAGCGTCCTGCGGACGGTTTGAAATCCAGAACGCACCGCGCACCTGCAAGGGGCCGGGCATTCCAAAGGAATGAAACATGGGCTTTCTTGATATTTCCAACGTCACCAAAGCCTATGGCGCGGTCGAGGTGTTGCACCGCGTCGATATCCACGTTGAGGAGGGCGAGTTTCTGGTTCTCGTCGGCCCGTCGGGCTGTGGCAAATCCACGCTTTTGAACATGATCGCCGGGCTAGAGGGCATCTCGTCCGGCGACATCGCCATCAAGGGCCGCGTCATCAACGGCGTGCATCCTTCCAAACGCAACATCGCCATGGTGTTCCAATCCTACGCGCTTTACCCCAACATGACCGTCGGCCAAAACATCACTTTCGGGCTGGAAATGCACGGCGTGCCAAAGCCCGAGCGTGATGCCGCCATGGCCCGCGTCGCCAAAATGCTGCAAATCGAACCCCTGCTGACGCGCAAACCCGGCCAACTTTCCGGCGGTCAGCGTCAGCGTGTTGCCATGGGCCGCGCCCTTGTGCGCAACCCCGATGTGTTCCTGTTCGACGAACCGCTGTCGAATTTGGATGCCAAATTGCGGGTCGATATGCGGCTCGAGATCAAGAAACTGCACCAAAAACTTGGCACCACCATCGTTTACGTCACCCATGATCAGATCGAGGCGATGACGCTTTCCACCCGCATCGCCGTGATGAACAAAGGCTATGTTCAGCAGCTTGGCACCCCTGCCGAGATCTACAACACCCCCGCGAATATCTTCGTTGCCGCGTTCATGGGCTCGCCCTCGATGAACCTTTTGCCCGCGCGCGTGGTGCAGGAAAACGGCGTTCTTCATGCCGCCATCACCGATGCCAACGGCACCCCCCGCTTGCTGAAATTCAGCAGCGGCACCGCCCCCGCCGCCTACCTGAACCGCCCCATCATCCTTGGCATCCGCCCCGAAGCGATCACCGATCCCGAAGGTGCCGACCGTAAATCCACCAATATCGTCGCCTTGCGCAACCGCGTCGGCGTCACCGAACCCGCCGGGGCCGATACCTTTGTGACCACCGAAATCGCGGGCCGCGACTGTATTGCCCGCATGCGCGCTGATGCTGACGTGATGCCCGGACAAGAGTTTGATTTTGCGATCAATATGGACAAGGCTGTGGCCTTCGACGTTGAATCGGAAAATCGGATTATCCCATGACCCAAAACCCAGATATCGTGATCATCGGTTCCGGCATGGGGGGTGCTACCCTCGCCGCCGCCCTTGCCCCCACCGGGCGGCGTATTCTGATCCTCGAGCGTGGAGCGCGCCTGGCTGACAGCCCCGCCGCCCGCGACGATGCCGCCATTTTCACCCGCGGCCACTTTCGCCCTTCTGAAACTTGGCTTGATGGTGACGGCCACCCCTTCAACCCCGGCAACTACTACTACGCGGGCGGCAATTCCAAATTCTACGGTGCGGTTCTGGTGCGTTACCGTGCCGAAGATTTTGCCCCCCTGCGCCATGCAGGCGGCACCACCCCCGGCTGGCCCATCCCCTACACCACCCTCGAGCCGTGGTATCAGGCCGCCGAAAACCTTTACCAAGTGCGCGGCACCCTGCACCAAGACCCGACCGAGCCTGCGCATTCCGGCCAATACAATTTCCCCCCGGTGCCAGACGAGCCCGCCATCGCCGACCTGCGACGCCGCCTGCAAAGCATCGGCCTGCACCCTTCCAGCCTGCCGCTTGGTGTCGATATCGACCGTTGGCTGGCCCGTGGCAAAACCCCGTGGGATGCCTTTCCCGACACCTGTGGTGGCAAGATGGATGCCGAAACCGTGGGCCTTGCCTATGCCCTGCAACACCCCAACGTCAGCTTGCAAGAAAACACCCTCGTCACCCGCCTGCACAGCGGGGCAGGCGGTAAAATCAAGGTGGTCGAGGTGCTGCGGGGCGGCAAACCTGAAACCTACACCGCCCCCCTGATCATCCTCGCTGCAGGCGCCGTCAACACCGCCGCCCTTCTGCTGGCCTCGGCCAACGCCGAGCATCCAACCGGTCTTGCCAACCGATCCGATCAGGTTGGCCGCAATTTCATGAACCACAACCTCTCGGCAGTCCTGGCCATCCATCCCTTGCGGGCCAACCGGTCCGTCTATCAAAAAACCATCCAGATCAATGACTTCTACCTGAAAGGTGGCCCCGAAAATACCCCCTTGGGCAACATGCAACTTTTGGGAAAAATCTCTGGCACCATCCTTGCATCAGACACCCCCATTCCTCGCGCGCTGGCGAATTGGATCGCAAACCATTCGATTGATGTGCTGGCGATGTCCGAAGACCTGCCCAACCCCGATAGCCGCGTCACCCTGCGCGACGGCCAGATCGTGCTGGATTGGAAACGTTCGAACTGGGATGCTCACCTCGCCCTTGTCGCCAAGATAAAATCCACCCTGCGCCAAGCGGGCTATCCCATCGTGCTTTCCCGCGCCTTCGATCGCCGCACGCCGTCGCACCAATGCGGCACCGCCCGTATGGGGGCCGACCCCGCCACCAGCGTCGTCTCGCCGCTGTGCCAAAGCCACGATCACCCAAACCTCTACATCGTTGACGCATCGGTGCTGCCCACGTCGGCTGCTGTAAACCCGGCGCTGACCATCGCGGCCCTTGCCCTGCGCACCGCCGACCATATCGCTAAGGGGGCCGCAGCATGACGCAAACCGCCCTGATCACCGGCGGCCAACAGGGCATCGGCCTTGGCATCGCTACCGCCCTTGCCAACGCGGGCTTTCATGTGGTCATTGCCGCCGAACAGCCCGCTACCGCAGCAGTGGTCCAGACCGCGCTGGCCCAGCTTGGCCGCAAGGCCCGCTACATCCGGCACGACCTGACCAACCTTGCTGCCATCCCCGCGCTGCTCGACGAGATCGGCCCGCTTACCACCCTGATCTCCAACGCTGGCGTCCCGGCACGGCAACGCGGCGACATGCTGGAACTTACCCCCGAAAACTTTGATCACACCCTGAACATCAAC
>JBAVTI010000410.1:0-13405 GCA_049696055.1 Paracoccaceae bacterium
CTCACCGCCCTGCTCGAAACCCAATCCGACCCCGCAAATGACGCCCTGAACGCCAAAATCATCCAAGCCATCAACCAATACTTCCCCAAAACCGCCTGGATTAAACAAAAACTGAACCGATCAAAACGGCCTTGATATCGTTCACCTTTGTCCCCTACGCCAAGGCGTTGCCGCCCGACCATTCGCCCCCCGGAGCCCCATGCCCAAAACCGTGATCCTGCTTGCGCTTTACAATGGGGCCGATCATTTGCCCGCGCAGATCGACAGTTTTCTGGCGCAACAGGAAACCGATTGGATGTTGATCGTCAGCGACGACGGATCGAACGATGCAGGCCCAAGCATTGTGCGCGACTATGCCCGCAAGCAGCCCGTCGGGCGGATCACGCTGATTGACGGGCCGCGCGCCGGGGCTGCCGCGAATTTTCTGCATCTGTTGGCGCATGTGCCCGACGATGTGCCCTATGCCTGTTTCAGCGATCAAGATGACGTATGGTTGCCACATAAACTTACCCGCGCGCTTGGCGCGTTGACGGCGGCACCGACAGACCTGCCCGTGGTTTATTGCAGCAGCACGCTGATCACGGATGCCGATCTTCAGCACCCCCGCCTGTCGCCCACCCCTGCAAAACTGCCGTCGTTTCGCAATGCTTTGGTGCAAAATATCGTGGCCGGGAACACGGCAGTCGTTAATCCAGCCGCACTGCGCATTCTGAAACAGGCGCAAAGCGGTGCGCGCGCGGTGGTGATGCATGACTGGTGGATTTACCAGATGGTCACAGGTGCCGGGGGGCAAGTGATCTGGGATCAAGAGCCCGGCCTATACTATCGCCAACACCCCAACAATGTGGTCGGCTCTAATGACAGCAACGGCGCATTGCTTCGGCGGTTCACTCTGGCGCTGCAAGGCAGCTATCGTGACTGGAATGATCGGAATGTTGACGCCCTATTGGCAGCGCAACACCTTTTGACGCCGCAAAACCGCGATCTATTGCATCGGTTCATCCGGGCGCGGGCGTCATGGCTGCCGCGCAGGCTATGGCTGCTTTGGCAGACCGGCGTATACCGTCAACGCCAAATTGGCCTGTGGTTTGCGGCCATCATCGGGCGCGTTTGACGGCTTGGCCGGATGCACCTGCCCTATTCCAGCAAACGGGCAAGATAGGTGCCGTAATCATTCTTGCTAAATAGCCTGGCGCGTTCGGCAAGGGTTTCGCGGCTGATCCAGCCTTGTTCAAAGGCAATCTCGTCAGGGCATCCGGTCTGCAAACCTTGGCGGCGTTCCAGGGTGCGCACGAAATTGCCCGCGTCCAACAGGCTGGCATGGGTGCCGGTATCCAGCCACGCGTAGCCGCGCCCCATGCGTTCGACAGACAACGCCCCCTCGTGCAGATACATCTCTAGCAGCGTGGTGATTTCCAACTCGCCGCGCGGCGAAGGCTTGACCAACCGCGCCCGAGCCGGAGCGGTGCCATCCAGAAAATAAAGCCCGGTCACTGCGTAATCCGACGGCGGCACTTTGGGTTTTTCGATGATCGCGCGGGCCTGGCCGTTATCATCAAACGCCACCACGCCATAGCGTTCCGGGTCGGCCACGCGGTAGCCAAAGACCGTGCCACCACTGGTGCGCTGATCCGCTGATTGCAGCAGTTCGGTCAGGCCGTGGCCAAAAAAGATGTTATCGCCCAGCACCATCGCCGAGGGTGCCCCATCAAGAAAATCTTCCGCCAGCAGATAAGCCTGCGCCAGACCATCGGGCGAGGCTTGCGCGATCCATGTAAAGGTTAGCCCCCACTGGCCGCCATCGCCCAGCAACCGCTGAAATTGCGATTGGTCGTCGGGCGTGGTGATAATGGCAATCTCGCGGATACCGGCCAGCATCAAAACCGTAAGCGGGTAGTAGATCATCGGTTTGTCATAGATCGGCAGCAGTTGCTTCGACACCCCCATGGTGATCGGATAAAGCCGGGTGCCCGACCCGCCCGCCAGAATGATACCCTTGCGATCTGTCATGGCTTAACCCTCTAATTGCGTCAAAATATCGTGTAGCCCCAACCGCCAATCGGGGCGATCAATGCCAAAATCCCGTGCCAAGGCGCTGCAATCCAGCCGTGAATTTTCCGGGCGACGGGCGGGGGTGGGGTAATCAGAGGCGGGAATATCGCGCACCTGACAGCCAAGGCCCGATTGCCGGAAAATCTCACGCGCGAAATCGGCCCAGCTGACATCCGGCGCACCGCTGAAATGGTAGGTGCCACCGCGATGACCCGCCACCATTTGCGCGCCGATTGCGGCCAAGGCCCGCGCGATGTCCGCCGCAGGGGTTGGCCCGCCGACCTGATCGGCCACCACGGTCAGGCTGTCGCGGTCGCGCCCCAGCCGCAGCATGGTTTTCACGAAATTCGCACCATGCGCCGACACCACCCACGAGGTTCGCAAAATGACATGCGCGCCACCTGCGGCACGCACCGTTTCTTCGCCCGCCAGTTTCGACCGCCCATAGGCCCCCAAAGGCGCGGTCGCGTCGCCCACGGCCCAGGCATTTGTGCCCGTTCCATCGAACACATAATCGGTCGAGACATGCAAGAACGGTATCCCCCGCGCCGCCGCAGCCTGCGCCATCGCCCCCGGCGCATGGCCGTTGATCACGGTTGCGGCGTCTTCTTCGGTTTCGGCGCGGTCAACGGCGGTATAGGCCGCCGCATTGATCACCAGATCCACCTTGGCCCCAGCGATGATCTGGGCGCAGGCCTCTGGGTGGGCCAGATCGGCCTCGTCGCGCCCAAGGAATTGCGCCGTTGGCAATACCTTGGCCAATTCGCGCGCAACCTGCCCCGTTTTGCCGAAAACCAGCGCCTTCATACCGTGTCTCCCATGCCCAATATGCTTGTCAAACCGCAAAACGCGCTGGTGCGAGGGTGCATTTTTGCCCCTCCGTGTCGCGCCGTTTGGGTATTTTTCATGGGTCTACTCTGCCTTGCGTCAAGCGCTGCGTTTGTCTTTGAAACCGGTTGCCTCGTCAAGGGTGCAAGCGTCGGAGCAGCCATAGGGTTGAACCCCACGTTCAAACCAGCGTAAATCCTGAAACGCCTGCCAGCCCTCGTTTTTCGGCATCAGCCCCAAAGGAAGCAGCATCCCATCATGGCCCTGATCGCAAGGATCATTCCGCGTCACGCCTTTGATGCCGACCTGACCGCGCAGTTGTTTGGCATCTATAGCCGCTATTATGCGCCCGTCGATGCCGGCGTGTTTGCCCGCGATTTTCAGGCCAAGACCTATGCCGTTGTGCTTTATGATGCCACCGATACGCCGTGCGGTTTTTCCACGGTCGAGCGTTTGCATCACCAAACCCCAACCGGGCCGATCACCTTGCTGTTTTCTGGCGATACCGTGATCGACCGCGCCCATTGGGGCCACCAAACCCTGCCTTTCGCCTGGATCGAACAGGCAGGCCGCCTTAAGGCCACCGCCCCCGATACCCCGCTTTACTGGCTGCTGATCACCAAGGGCCACCGCACGTACCGCTATTTGCCCGCCTTTACCCACCGCCATTACCCTGACCCAACCGATACCCCGCCGCAAATTCAGGCCCTGATCGACAGTGTCGCCGGTGCCAAATTCGGCCCCGCCTATGATGCTGCGCGCGGCATCCTGCGCCCCGCCGCCGATTGCCCCACCGCCCTGCGCCCGCTGTTCGACGGACTTGACGCCGCCGCATCGCAAAACCGCCATGTGCGGTTTTTCCTTGATAAGAATCCCGGCCACGCACAGGGCGAGGAACTGGTGTGCCTGTGCGAATTATCCCGGCTGAACCTGCGGCCATGGGCGCGGCAGCACTTTGAGCGGGGCTTGACATGACCGGCTGGCAGGCCCTGCGCACCGCAGGCCACGCGCAACTGGCGCTGCAAGCTGCCGCTTGGGCCAACCCTGCCGCCGCCCAAGCCGCCCGCTGGCTGCGCGCCTTGCATGACAGCCACACCACCGCCTTTGGCCGCGCGCATGGGCTGCACCCTGACATGAGCCTTGCCGACTGGCGCGCTGCTGTCCCGGTTCGCGACATGGTGGGGTTTCAGCCGTGGATCAGCCGGATCATCGCGGGCGAACCTCGCGTGCTGACCGCCGATCCGATCCTGGCGTTCGAGCTTACGGGCGGCTCATCTGGGGGACGACGAGCAGTTCCCTACACCGCCACTTTGCTTGATGATTTTCGCGCGCCGATCCTTGCATGGTTTGGTGATTTGCTGACCAATTGCCCCGGCATCGCCGCAGGCACCGCCTATTTCGCGCTTAGCCCCGCGCTGCGCACCGCCCCTGCCCCGCTTGGCCCCTACCCAATCGGCCTTGGTTCCGACCTTGCGTATTTCGGCCCCGAGATGGCCGCACATCTTGGCCCGAACCTGCTGTGGCACCCCAGCATGGAAACCGACAACGCCGATGACTGGGCATTTGCCACTGCCGCCCACCTTGTGGCTGCTGAAAACCTGTCGCTGATCTCGGTCTGGAGCCCGACCTTCCTTTCCCGGCTTCTGGATCAGATTGCCAGCGACCCAGCCCTTCCCCAAGCCCTTTACGATGGCACCCACGGCTTGGCCCCCAACCCCAGCCGCGCCCGTCAGTTGGACGCTGCCCGCCAAAACGGATTGAACCCGAATACCCTGTGGCCCAACCTTGCCCTTATCTCGGCATGGGCTGATGCCGCGTCAAACCGCCCGGCTTATGCCCTGCAAACCCGCCTCGGCACCATTGCTTTTCAAGCCAAAGGCCTGCTTGCCACTGAAGGTATTTTCACCTTGCCGATCCTTGGCCTGCCCCATGCGCTGCCCTGTCTTACCGCCTGCTTTCTGGAATTTGAGGATGCAAACGGGGGCCTTCATCTGATTGAAGAGCTGACCGAAAACATACCCTACAGCCTGATCGTTACCACCGGCGGCGGCCTGCAACGCTACCGCATTGGCGACCGCGTCACCGCCATGGGGCCGCCGCAAATGCCGGCCAACTGGCGCTACGCCCGCCCCTCGCCCCGCCTGCAGATGCTGCAATTTGCCGGACGCGCCGCCACTTGTGATATGGTAGGCGAAAAGCTGACCGAAGATTTCGTGCTGGAATGTCTGGCCCAAATTCCCGGCACCCCGGTGCTGGCCGCGCAGCAAGACCCGCCCGCGCGCTATCAGGTATGGCTTGACCAAGCCCCGCCAACCCCATCGGAATACCTGACTTTACTCGACCGCTTGCTGCGCCATAATCCGCAGTATGACTATGCCCGCAGCCTATGCCAATTGGCCCCGCCGACCCTGCACATCTGCCCTGATCTGGTGGCACGTTATACCGCGTATCGCCTGTCGCTTGGCCACCGGCTGTCTGACATCAAACCCCCGGTTTTGCTGGCGCCGGGCTTGCTGCACCCCGACAACTGGGCTACCGATACCCGATAGCGCGCCATGAGAATCCGAATAAAGTATTACTAAACCATAGGTTTACGAATGCACGTTGTCCTGATCTCGCCCAAGGGCCCGCTTTACCGCCACCGCAGCGGCATATTCAAGAAATCCCTGCGTTATCAGCCGCTAACCCTGACCACCCTGACCGCCCTTGCCCCCAAGGATATGAACCTCCGCTTTACCCTGATTGATGAGGGGATCGAGGATATCCCCGACAATCTGACGGCTGATCTGATCGGGATGACCGTTATCACCGGCACCGCGCCGCGCGCCTATATGCTGGCTGCCGGGTTTCGCGCCCGGGGTATCAAGGTGGTTCTCGGTGGCCCGCATGTGACGCTGATGCCCGACGAGGCGCAGGCCAATGCCGATGCCATTTGTGTGGGTTACGCCGAACAGACGTGGCCGCAACTGTTGCGTGACCATGCGGCGGGGGCGCTGAAACCGCGCTATACCCAAAGCTCGGATTTCAACCTGGATACGCTGGTGATCCCCGACCGGCATTTGTTGAACAAGCGCCACTACATCACCCAAGCGGTGTTCGAGGCCACCCGCAGCTGTGCCCACCCGTGCGAGTTTTGCGTAGCCCCCGCCGCTTGGGGCCGCAAACAATACCAAAAGCCCGTCGAGCATGTGGTGGCCGACCTGCGATCTTTTGGTGCCAAGCGCAACATCTTTATCGACCTGAACCTGATCTCGGATCGCGCTTACGCCAAGGCGTTGTTCACCGCGCTGATCCCGCTGAACATCCGCTGGTTCGGCCTTGTCACCAGCCTGATCGGCACCGACCCCGACCTGATGGCCCTGATGGCTGCAAGCGGCTGTTCGGGCGTGCTGATCGGCTTTGAAAGCGTATCGGGCAGCGCGCTTGGCACCCTGCGCAAAGGCTTTAACCGCCCCGACGATTACGCCCGGCTGATCGAAAACCTGCACCAATTGAAGATCTCGATCTTTGGCTGCTTTGTGTTTGGCCTTGACGATGATGCGCCCGATGTCTTTGAACGAACAGCGAAATTTGTGATCGACAATGGCATCGACCTGCCCCGCTTTGCGATTTCCACCCCGTTTCCCGGCACGCCGCTGTATCACCGCCTGAATGCGGCTGGCCGCATTCTGACCCGCGACTGGGAACTTTATGACGGCCAGCACGTGGTGTTCCAACCCAAAGGCATGTCGCCCGCCGAGTTGCTGCAAGGCCACGAATGGGCATGGAAACAGGTGTATTCGCGCACCGCCATCGTCAAACGCCTGTGGAAATCGCGCACCCAACTGCCGATTTCGATCCTGTCGAACACCGGCTATCGGTTTTACGCCCACCACCTGCACAGCCATTACACCTGCGATTGGGCGATTGGCCAACGTGACCGCCCGGTTGCTGCCGAATGAAAATCACCTTCGTTCACCCCTCGATCGGTCGCCGCAAGGGCGAGGATTACATGCGCACCTGGCAGATGGAATCGCTGCCGGTCGCCGCCCTTGCCCACCTGACCCCCAAGGATGTCGAGATCGCGTTTTACGATGACCGGATGGAAGCCATCGCCTTTGACGAGCCCACCGATCTGGTTGCCATTCCAATCGAAACCTATACCGCCAAACGCGCCTACCAAATCGCCACCGAATTTCGCCGTCGCGGTGTGCCGGTGGTGATGGGCGGCTTTCACGCCACTTTGGTGCCCGATGAAGTTGCCCAATACGCCGAAGCCGTGGTGATCGGCGAGGCCGAGGCAATCTGGCCCGAGGTGGTTGATGATGCCCGCCATGGCCGTCTGAAACCGCTTTACAAAGGCCGTGACCGGCTGTCACTGGCGGGGGTGAAATTCGACCGCTCGGTGTTCAAGGGCAAACGCTATTTGCCGCTTGGGCTGGTGGAAACCGGGCGCGGCTGTCGATTTCCGTGCGAATTTTGTGCGATCCAAAGCTTTTTCAACCAAACCCACCGCCGCCGACCGGTTGATGAAATCATCGCAGAACTGATTGAAATCAAACATGAAAAGAAGCTGTTCTTCTTTATCGACGATAATTTCGCGGGCTCTATTCCGCTGGCCAAGGAACTGGCCGAGGCCATTGCGCCGCTTGATATCCGCTGGGTGACGCAGATGAGCATCGACGCCGCCCATGACGAAAGCTTTGTCGCGGCCCTTGCGCGGGGCGGCTGTCGGGGCGTGCTGATCGGGTTTGAAAGCCTGGAGCGTGACACCCTTCGCCTGATGCACAAAAAGTTCAATACCATGGGCGGCGGCTACGGCCCGGCGCTGGAAAATCTGCGCCGCCACGGTATTCGCGTCTATGGCACCTTTATCTTTGGCTACGGCACCGAAACCGCCGATACCTTTGAGAACGCCTTTGATTTCGCCAATGATAACAGGTTCTTCCTTGCCGCCTTTAACCACCTTACCCCGTTTCCCGGCACCCCGCTTTACAAGCGGCTCGGCGATGAAGGTCGGCTGCACCACCCCGCGTGGTGGCTTGAGGAAAGCTATGCCTACAACACCCTGCCCTATGATACCGGTGGCATGGACGGCGCGGAAATTACCCGCCGTTGCGTCGATCTGCGCAAGCGGTTTTACACCATCCCCAACATGATCAAACGCGGGTTCTCGTCGGTGAACCGGGGCGATGCCACCATGTTGCGCGCGTTTTTCCTGATCAACGCCCTGCATCGGTCCGAGGTTCACAAGCGCCACCTGCTGCCCTTTGGCGACCCCGATTTCAGCGGAGACTTGCTGAAAACCGGCGCGCTGATCAAAGTCGCATGACTGCCCCGGCCTTTCACATCGCAGACCCCGGCGACGCAAAGGCCATTGCCGAACTGCTTGATACCTCTACCCTGCCCGGCTGGATCACCCTGTCGTTTCGCGCCGCCGCCGGCCGTCACGGCCCACTGCATCCCGGCGCGCGCATCCGAACCCTGATCGGCCCCGCAGGGATGGCCACCCGCAGCGTGCTGCCGGGGTTCTTCAACGGCCAACCCGCCGAAATCGGCTATATCGGCCTGTTGCGCATCGCCCCGGCCTTTCGCCACCACCCCAAACTGCTGCGCGCGGCCTGCGATCAATTTCGGGCGCAAGTGCACAATGCCGACGAGACCCCGTGGTATGTGGCCAGTATCCTGTCTGACAACACCGCCGCCAAACGCCTGCTGACCGCCAACTTGCCCGGCCTGCCCAAGTTTACGCAGATCAACGATTACCACACCCTTGCCTTCCGCCCCAAAACCGCGCGCAACACCGCCGATGTCCGCCAAGCCACGGCCCAAGATATCCCGGCGCTGATCGACTTTATCAACGGCCAAAACCAAAGCCGCCCCTTGGCCCCGCGTCTGACGCCCGGCGATTTCACCACAACCGCGTGGCCGAACCTGCGCCCCGCAGATTTCCTGATCGCCCAAAGCAACGGCCAGATCACCGGCACCATTGCGCTGTGGGATCAACGCCCGCACCACCAAATCCACGTCAGTGCCTATGCCCCGCCGCTTGGCCCCCTGCGAGGCATCGTCAATGCAATCGCCCCGCTTATTGGCCAGCCGCATCTGCCCGCCATTGGCCAAACCCTTGGCACCGCAGCGCTTTCTTTCTTTACCACGGCACCTGATGACGGCAAAACCGCGGTCGCGCTGATCACCGCCGCCCGCCACCTGGCCCATGCGCGCGGCCTGCAGCTAACCACCCTTGGCCTCTGCACCGATGACCCGCTGCTACCCATTCTTTGCAAAACCCTGCGCCACCGTCGCTATGACAGTTGCATTTACGGCGTGACTTGGCAGGATGGCGAAACCCTGCCCGATCCGAAATTGTTTGCGGGAATGAAACTTGATATTGGCCTGTTATAAGTGGCTTAACCCATTGAAAAGGAAATATACCTTGAGGAATTTTCTAAAGAATGCCGCGCTGGCCCTTGGTCTGATCCTTTCGCTGACAGCGCCGCCCGCCGCCGCCCAGGACGAGGCTATCCACGATGAGATACGCGCCATGCGCGACCGTGCCATCGCCGCCTTCACCGCCCGCGATCAAACCGCCTTGCTGGCCGAGCTTGCCGACGCCGTCAGCTTTACCGCGATGAACAATGAGGTCGTGCAGGGCAAACCCGCGATCACCGCCTATTACGCCAAGATGATGGATGGCGCATCTGGCCTGATCACCGACATCAGCGTTGATTTCCAAACCGACGCCCTTGCCACGCTTTACGCAGGCAATGCCGCCGCCGTCGCCACCGGCACCGCCGACGCCGCGTTCAAAATGCGCGCGGGGCTGGAGTTTCAGCTGCCGCTGCGCTGGTCGGCCACCCTAAGCCACGATACCGGCGCATGGAAAATCGCCTCGATGCACTTTTCCGCCAATATTTTCGACAACCCGCTTGATAGCGGTTTGCGCCAGTATCTTTGGCTGATGCTTGCCGCCGCAGGCCTTGTTGGCCTTGTTCTTGGCATGCTGATCGCCCGCCGTCGCAGATGAGCCTTCTGCACCCCTTGTCTGAGCAAAACTGGGGGTCAGAGGCCACCCGCCCGCCAGTGATGCCGGACAATTGGTATATGCTTGCCCGCGCCCGCGATCTTAAGGCGGGGCGCATTTTGTCCTGCGCCTTGGGTGCCCATGAAATCGTGCTGACCCGCAGCAAAACCACTCTGCAGATTACCGCCTTTGCCGCGCATTGCGCCCATATGGGCTGCCATTTGCGCCACGCCACTGCCTGCGAGGGCGGCATCCGTTGCGCCCTGCATCACCGAAAAATCGCCGCCGATGGCCATTTCATCACCCCGGATGGCCACAAATCCAACAGCCTTGTGCAGCCAACTTATCCCACCGCCGAACACTATGGCATGGTGTTTGCCTACCTTGGCACAGGCCCCGCCCCCGCGCTGCCGCTGCCCCGGCTGCTGGATGGCGAAACCTATACCGCCCGCCCCGCAGGCAGCTTTGAGACCGATACCGATTGGGCCTCGCTGACAGCCAACGGTTTTGACATGGAGCATCTGGCAACTGTCCACCATCGCCGCCTGATCGAAGACGCCACAGTAAGCTGCCCCGCCCCCGATGCCTTTCGCCTGTCCTACCGATCTCGCGTTACCGGCAAAAGGCTTTCAGACCGCCTGATCAAAGCCCTGTCCGGCAACGAAGTTCACGCCACCATGACAAGCTGGCGTGGCTCGATGATGTTCGTCGAAAGCCAGCTTGGCCCCCGGCGCAGCTTTTTCCTGCTGTCTTTGGTGCCGCGCCCGCAAGGTGGCACGACGGTGCATTGCGTCGTCGGCATTTTGCACCGCCGCAAGACCCGGCTTGACGCCCTGCGCCTATGGGCCACTGCCCGGATGTTCCGCAAATTTTTGTCGGATGATTTCCAGATTCTCAGCGGTCTGCGCTGGCATCCACCGCGCCACATTCACGCCACCCCCGACGCCTATTCCCAACGTCTGGGTCATTTCTTCGCCAATCTGCCGCAATCGGAGCCGCCGCAATGATCATTCCCGGACGGCTGAACCTTGCCATCATGGCCGCCGCCATCGCGGGGAATGCGCTGGCGCTTTGGGCGGCCTCGCACAGCCAGAACTGGGCCATCATCGCCGCCGCTGCCCTTGGCTTTGCGCTGCTGAACAACACCCTTTACGCCCTGATGCACGAGGCGGTGCATCGCCACTTTCACGCATCCCCCGCCATCAACGAAGCGGCTGCCAAACTGCTTGCAGGGTTTTTCCCCACCGCATTTGCCCTGCAACGGGTGTTTCATCTGGCGCATCACGCCAATAACCGCACCGAACATGAACGCTTTGACTATTACGCCCCCGGCGACAACCGCCTGATCAAATTCGCGCAATGGTATGCCATTCTGACCGGGCTTTACTGGATCGCCTTGCCACTGTTCAGCGTGGTCTATTTCTTTGCTGCCGACCTGATCCGCTGGCGACATCTGTTCCAAGGCAAAGGTGCGTGGTTCGCCAAACAAACCTCGGCGCAGGAATTTCTAGAGGCGCTGGACGGTGCCCCCATTGCCCGCGTCCGGCTGGATATTGCCATCGGTGTAGCTGTGCAACTGATGCTGATCTGGGGCTTGGACCTTTCGTTGTTCGGCTGGGCGATCTGCTACGCCGCCTTTGCCTTTGCGTGGTCATCGCTGCAATACACTGACCACGCGTTTTCCACCCTTGATCCGCACGAGGGCGCGTGGAATCTTGCGGTAAGCCCGCTTATGCGCAGGATTTTCCTGAACTACCACTACCACCTTGCCCACCACCGCGACCCCGCACTGCCATGGACAGACCTGCCCGCCCATGTCCGGCCCAGCGACGCAAACCCCAGCTTTTGGTCGATTTACCGCCAGATGTGGCGCGGTCCGCGGCCCTTGCCTGAACGCCGCGATGCCGGGGTTTGACGATTGGCGCTATCGCCTGAAGGTGGGCAGCGTTGTCGGCCTGTGGTTTTGCAGCCTTTATTTTCTGACCGACCTTGTCACCCTGAACCGCACCAATCTGGCATCGCTGACCACGCCGCTGGATCGGCTGATCCCGTTCTGGCCGTGGTTCGCGTTTGCCTATCTTAGCGTTACCCCGCTATTATGCCTGCCGCTGTTGGTGCTGCCCAAACGCACCGATATCCAAGCCCTCGCCGCCACCCTGATGGTGCAGATCGCGCTGGCCGCACTCGTCTTTCTTGTATTTCCCGTTACCGGCCCCAACCCCGCGCCGACCCAAGCACCTAAGGTGTTTTACTGGGCCGATGCGGTGAACCTAAGCTACAACAATTTCCCGTCGCTGCATGTGGCGTTGACCGCCACCACCGCCCTTGCCCTGCGCGGCCATCTGGGGCGTGTGCAAGGGCTGGTGATGCTTTGGGCCGCGGCGATCTGCGTCTCGACGCTGTTCACCTGGCAACATACACTGGCTGATGTGTCGGGCGGGCTGGCGCTTGCTGCGCTTGGCCATTGGGCCATCCGCCCCAGAATCAGCGCCCGGCTGGCAGCAACACCCGGCTGAAAAACGCCGCCATATCCAACCGCACCTCGGGAATGTGTCCGGTGCAACAGTGATCTGCACCATCAAACACCCGCTCGGACACCTCGGCCACCGCCCCCAAGCGCCGTAGTTCCGCCGCCATCCACTGCTTGTCGGCAAGCGAGACCACGCGGTCTTTGGTACCATGCACCACCCGCACCGCCGCCCCGATTGCCCCCAGAACCTCGGGGACATCAATCTTGATCAAGGCCAGAACGGCGCGAATTTCCGCATCGGTGCGCGCCCCGGTAATCTGACAGACCTTGGATTTGATGATGAACGGCACCCGGGTGAATGCTTCGGTGTTGATCGGCGCACCCAGATCATAGACCGCCTTGATCCGCGCATCCTGCGAGGCCGCGATCAGCGCCCAAGTCGCCCCGATGCTCATCCCCATTACCCCGACTGCGGCACAATCCACATCACCGCGCGCCGCCACCGCATCAATCGCGGCGCTGATCACACCCGGGAATTTTTCCGACCACAGCACGCCACGCAACAAGAAGGCCTCTGCCTGCCCCGGCCCGTCAAACCCCAAAACCGCCATGCCGGCAGCCACCAACGCAAGCTCGGTCGCCAGGTGTTCTTCCTTGCAGCCGTCAATGCCGTGCACCAACACCACCAACGGCGCGCGCGCTGCTTCGGGCAAATGCAGATTGGCGGGAAAACTTGCGCCCTGCCAAGAAATTTCCAGCCGCGCAAAGCGATCCCCAAACGCCAACCGCTCGGCCTCGAGATAGTAATCCCGCGACCGGGTGTAGGCGCGGCGCTTGATGTCATTCAGCGGCAATATTCCCCAATGCGCCAGATTGCACATATACGACAGCCGCCGCAGCCCGGCGATTTCCGCCGATTGGTTCAGGCCTGCCCGCTCGGCCTGAAATGCCGCCGCCGCCCCCGCCATCAACCGCTCGGCTGCCCCCTGCCAATCGTCCAGACTGCGCATCGATCCTAAGAAATCAAACAGCACATCATCGCCCACGTCGCC
>JBAVTI010000411.1:0-4926 GCA_049696055.1 Paracoccaceae bacterium
TTATGGATGCTGTATCGGCGCTGACAGCACACCAGCCGCTGCACGATATGACGCGGGCAGCGCATGCAGCTGGGTTCTGGTCGCAGGGCAAAATGGGTGCGGTGCGCGAGGATGTCGGCCGACATAACGCGCTGGACAAATTGGCAGGTGCGTTGATCCGGCAGCCGCAGGGGATGGGTGCCGTAGTGATCACCAGCCGGGTATCGATTGATATGGTGCAGAAATGCGCCGCGATGGGTGTTCCGGTGCTGATCGCGGTTTCGGCCCCAACTGCCGCTGCGGTGACCATGGCCGATGCCGCGGGAATTACCCTTGTTGCCCTAGCCCGACCGGACCGGTTCGAAGTTTTTACTCATATGACGCGCATAACCCCTGAGGAGGCCGCAAATGTCGCCTGACAAAATGATCTACATGGCCAACCAGATTTCGCAATTCATGGAATCGAAACCACACGACGAAGGGATGACCCTTTTAGCAAGCCATATCAATGACTTCTGGGAGCCTCGGATGCGGCGGCAGTTTTTTGATATTGTCGATGCGGGGGGTGCGGGATTGCGGCCCTTGGTGATGGATGCGGTGGGGTTGATCCGCCGTCCGGTTGACGCCTGAGGGTTGTGGCGCGGCAAGATTTTCGCGGGCGCGAAGGGATCAGGGGATGGTGACAGCGGTCAGGATGTGGCTTTCGCACTGGACATAACGACCTGACAACGGGGTTCCCTTTGAAAAGGGGCCGATGCTTTGCCGAAAAGTGGCGGTGAAGCTTTGGCTGTTTTGCGCGATTTGAACGTGAAGCGTCTCGAATCCGAACATTTGTTCACTAATTGCATATTGGCATTTGTAAGCAGCCTCTTTGGCCGAGAAAATCAGCAGAGCAAGTTGGCCCTGTTGCGATTTTTCATTCTTTTCCAGCCAATTCAGTTCATCAACCAGACAAATGGTTGGCCAGAGGTTTGGATCAAGAGGCGTATCAGGTTCCAGATCGAGGCCGATGCCGCGCAGGGTTGTGACGCGGGTAACGGCCGCAAGGCAGGCCGATTTACTGTGAGTGATGCTGCCGAGGCAGCCCTTTGGCCAATCTGGTGCGCGGTCTGGGCGGCTGGGAATGGTGGCAGGACTTAGGCCAAGTTCGGCCATGGCGGCACGCGCGGCGGCGCGACCGGCGGAAAATTCGGATTGGCGCGCCGGGACGGCATTGATAAGTTCTTCGCCCGGAAATGCCGCTGAAAATACCCTTGGGTTGGTAGCGGCGACGGCGACGCCGGGGGGGAAAAGGCGCCGCGCCGCCGCTGCCAAAAGCGACAGATCAGGCATCCACCGGCCCCGTCCGCAGCGCCCGCCGACGTGCCATCGCATCGGCGCGGGCATCGGCGCGGTCTGCCAAACCTTGCGTGGCCGCAACTACGGCGGGTTTAGGGGTATCATCAATATGCGCGGCGAGGGCCGAAAGCGTGGGAAAACGGAAGATGTCGGTGATCGACAATTTCGGCACACCCAGAGTTTCGCGAATCTCGCGGTGAGCCTGGACGGCCAGTAGGGAATGGCCCCCAAGGGCAAAGAAATTATCGCGCGAACCGACCTTTGGCACACCCAACACGCGCGCCCAGATCGCGGCGATTTGCGCCTCGATGCCGATGTCGGGGGCGATGTAGGATTGCGGTGCGGCTGCGGCTTTGGGGGCAGGCAGGGCCTTGCGGTCTACCTTGCGGTTCGGGGTCAGCGGGAAGGCGTCGAGGGTGACGAAATGAGCGGGGATCATGTGATCTGGCAAGGTTTCGGCAAGAGCGGCCCGCAGGGTGGATTCGACTGTATTTCCAAACAGATAGGCCACTAGACGCAGATCTCCGGGGGTGTCTTCACGGGCCAGAACCACAGCCTGTTTGACGCCGGATTGCTGCTCAAGAGTTGATTCGATCTCACCCAGTTCGATCCTGTATCCGCGCAGTTTGACCTGATGATCAGTGCGACCAAGGAAGTCGAGCTTGCCATCTGCGCGCCAGCGCACAAGATCGCCGGTGCAATAAATGCGACCCGGCGCAAAGGGATTGGGGTGAAAACGCTCGGATGTCAGGTCTGGACGCTGCCAGTAGCCACGGGTGACGCCGTCGCCACCGATCCACAATTCGCCCGGAGTGCCGATGGGAACGGGCTGTTTGGCGGCATCCAGAACGTAGGTTTGCGTATTGGCAATGGGGCGACCGATGTTCACAACCCCCTCGCCCGCAGAGGCGGTTTCGGTGGTGGACCAGATGGTGGTTTCGGTCGGGCCATACATGTTTTCAATGCTGGCTTGGGTGTGCTGACGCAGGTCGGACACCAGCGCGCCGGGAAGTGCTTCGCCGCCGAGCATCAGGTGTTTGATATGCGCAAGAGCCAATTGTGACTCTTTGTTCATAGTGATCATGCGTGCCATCGACGGTGTGCATTGCAGATGCGTGACATTGTGGCGAATGATCTGGGCAGCGATGGAATAATCGCCTTCTTCGACGGTTTCGCCCGCGTTGGAACGGCGCAGAACCTCGGCCAGGGGATAGAGGCCTTCCATGACTTTTTCCGGCGCGATGCCGTAGTCGATAAGGCAGGCCACTTCGGAAACGCCGATGCGTTTGAGCTGTTCGACACGGTCGAGGCAGTCATCGACAGTACCGAACAGGCCGGAGTCGTCAAAATAGCGTTGGAAAGCGAAATCCAGGATGCCTTCAACCTCGTCGGCGGTCAGGGTTTGCAGATCAATTTCCATCGGGTTGGAAATGCCCTGCGGTTTTTTGAAGGCCGGGAACGCCCAGGCGTATTGCTTGATCAGGCCAGCAGCCGAACGCAGGTAGTCTTTCATTGGGCCGCGGGCGGTATCGCGGGCAAGGTTGCGGTCGCGGGCGACGTAGGTGTGCAGCATCAGGGTGACGGTGAAATGCGCCGGGTCGTGGCCCGCGTCGCGCAGGGCCGCGTGGTAGAGTTTGATCTTGCCCGCGACCTCATCAATGGATTGACCGAGAAGGTGGGTGAGGACATGCGCGCCGATCTGCCCCGCCTCGCGCCAAGTGTCAGGATTGCCCGCGGTGGTGACCCAAATGGGAAGTTCAGACGATACCGGGCGCGGTTGGGTGACGACGCCAAAAGTGCCGGTCGCGGTGGGAAAATCGACCGCTTCGCCACGCCACAGGCGGCGCAATTGGTCGATGCCGTCGAACATGGCGGCGCGGTTATTGGGGGGCGTGTTGGCGGGGCGCAGCACGAAATCGTCGGGGTGCCAACCGGATGCAACGGCAAGGCCAGCGCGGCCATTGGTGAGGTTGTCGATCACGGCCCACTCCTCGGCCACGCGGGCGGGATGATGTAGGGGCAGCACGCAACTACCTGCGCGGACAGAGATATTTTTGGTCACGGCGGCGACGGCGGCACCTGTTACCGAAGGGTTCGGATAGGGGCCACCGAAGGCGTGGAAGTGGCGTTCCGGCGTCCAGACGGCGCAAAAACCGTGGGTATCGGCAAAACGCGCGCCTTCCAGCAAGAGTTCGTATTTCTTGGGGCCAGCGCCGTCGTCGTTGCCCCAGTAATAGATCGAGAAATCCATTTTCTGGGCCGAGGCGATGCGGCCGGAGGCCACGAGACCGCGGTTTTCATCCGAAGTGAGGACAATTTTGAAGCCGCGGGCAAGGGTGTAGAACAGCTCTAACACCGAAATATCGAAGCTGAGCGAGGTGACGGCCATCCAGACGCCACCCTGTGCGTGATTAATGCGGTCGTCCATTCCGGCGAAGAAATTGGCGACGTTTTGGTGTTCTACCATGACGCCCTTGGGCCGCCCGGTGGAGCCGGAGGTATAGATCATATAGGCGAGGTCGGCAGCGGTGACGCCGGATGCGGGGTTGGTGTCGGGGGCGTTTTCGAGGCGGGGGTCGGTGTCGATGCTAAGGATTTTCGCGCTGTGGGTGGGCAATGTCTGGGCCAGCGCGCTTTGGCTGACGATGACGGGACAGGCCGAGTCTTCGATATAAAGTGCAATGCGGTCGGCGGGATAGGCCGGGTCCATCGGCACATAAGCGCCACCTGCCTTTTGGATGGCAAGTGCGCCGACCAGCAGGTCGAGCGAGCGGTGGGCGCAAAGGCCGACGAGGGTGCCGGGGGTGACGCCCATGGCGATGAGGGTGTGGGCGGCGCGGTTGGCGCGGGCGTTAAGCTGGGCGTAGGTGAGGGATTGGCCTTCGAACACCACGGCGGTGGCGTCGGGGGTGCGGGCGGCTTGGGCCTCGAACGCCTGGTGGACGCATTGCGCGCGATCATACGGTTTTGATGTTGCATTCCAGTGGTGCAGCACTTGATCCCGCTCGGCTTCGGGCAGGATCGGGATGGTGGCGGTAGCTGTGTCGGGAGTGGCGGCGGCGGCGAACCGAGCCACGCGCGCGGCATAGGCGGTGACATCCGACAGGCTGATGCGGGCGGCGTCGTAGTGCAGGTGTGTTGGGGTAAGGGTGATGGCGGTGCCGGGGATCGCTGTTTGGGGTGACAGGCCGATGGCGGGAGTGGTTAGGGTGGCAAGGGCTTTGTCACGCGCGCGCAGGTCTAGCGCGAAGGCGGGGAAGCGTTGCGCTTTGGCAAGGGCGGCGGTGACGGCTGTTTGGTCTTGGGCAAAGGTGCCTTCGGTGGTGACGCGCAGCGGCACCCATTGGCTGAGAATCGGGGCGGATGCGGGGGTGCCGCCATAGGCGAGATCGCAGGCGGTTTTGCCGGACAGACGCGCGGCGGCGAGGGCGAGGGTGGAGAGCGTGAGGGGGGCGGCAAGGGGCAGGCTTTGCCAGTTGGGCGTTGTGGCTGCGGAAGCGCCGGGAAGTTCGGCGGGGTCTAGCGCGGTTAGCGCGCGGCGGTGTGTCGCCTCGGCTGGGGCGGCGGCGGCGAGGGCTTTGGCCCACAGGTCGGCGTCAGGTGCAGTGA
>JBAVTI010000412.1:0-4044 GCA_049696055.1 Paracoccaceae bacterium
TGATGACGCTGGCGGAACTGACAAATGCCGCCCAAGGCGGGCCGATTGTCGGTAAACTCGCCGGGTCGGTGTCGTCGAAACGCGAGTTGAAATCCGCCAAGGGCAATCGCTTTGCCTTCGTGCAACTCTCTGATCCCACAGGCCTTTACGAAGTTACGATGTTTTCGGACACGTTGGAGGCCGCACGCGACTTGTTAGAGCCGGGCATGAACATCGTCCTGACGGTCGAGGCCAATCTGGAAGGCGACACCCTCAAACTCCTCGCCCGCGCCGCCCAAGCCATCGACAGCGTCGCCGCCGAGGCGGGGGGTACATCCTTGCGCATCCACCTGAACCAAGCCACCGCCGCCGCATCGGTGGCCGCCCTGTTTGCGACCTTGAAGAAAGGCCCGTCAAAGGGCCAAATCACGATTTGCGTGCCGGATGCCACGGGCCGCGAAATTGATATGTTGCTGCCCAACGATTACCCCGTCACCCCGCAAATCAAAGGCGCGATCAAGGCGATGCAGGGCGTGGTGATGGTGTAAGAGGTTTAACCCACCAACCACCGCGCCCCCAGTTTCGCCACCGTCACCGCGAGCACGATCCGCACGACGTGATGAACCGTGACGTAAACCACGCTCATCTGCAAACTCAGTGCGATCAGGCTCATTTCCGCCAATCCCCCCGGCGCAAAGGCCAGAAACGCCGCTGTCACAGGCTGCGCGGCCAGGGTGCTGACCGCCACCGCAAAGCCGTAGGCCATCGCCAGCGCCACCACGGCATTGATCACCGCCAGCTTGAACGCCAGCCGCATTGCACGCTGTGGCAACCCCGCGAACCGCGCCCCCAGCACCGACCCCACCACCACCTGCGTCGCCGCCACCGCCCAAGTTGGCGGCACGCCTTGCGTCCACCCCATCAGATGCACAAACGCCGACGCGATCACTGGCCCGGTCATGATCGCGGCGGGCAGCTTCAACCACCGCCCGACCCAGAACCCGATCACCCCTGCCGCCAGCAACACCCCGGCATCGGCCCAGCCCAAACGCGCCGCCGACCCCGCCATCTGCACTCCCGCGGCCGATCCCACCGCATGGCCGGTCAGCACCATAAACCCAAGCGGCACCGCCACAATTGTCAGGATAAGCCGCAAAAACTGCAACAACACCAACATCTGCCCGTCCGCCCCGGCCTCTTCGCCCAGCGTCACCGATTCAATCAACCCGCCCGGCACCGCGCCAAAAAACGCGGTTCCCCGGTCCAACCCGCCCCGCTGATAGATCAAAAATCCAACCAGATGCGCCGCCGGAATATACAGACACAGCGCCAGCAAACTGCCCCACCACCCCGGCATCTGGCGCAAAACGTCCGGCGTGAAGGCCCCGCCAATCGCCACCCCAATCACCGGCACAAAGAAAAACCGCAGCTTCACCGGCACCGCAATTGCCTGCCCCAAAGGCCGCCATCCTGCCGCCGCCACCACACCAACCGCCGTCAGCGCCCCCAGCATCACCCCCAGCGGCAACTGCAAGCCCCAGCCGATCAAACCGCCAACCGCCCCAATCGCCAGCGTCACCACCAGCGCGGGTAAATCAAAGGGTAAGGGAAACCACCGGGCCATCATCCCCGCACCACACCAGCGCCACCCGCCAAACACAAGCCCCGCCAGCACCGGCCCCCAAAAACCGCGCCCGCAGGTTTTCCTTTGCCCAAATACTCAAGATCCGGCACCCGCCGCCCCTCAGGCCCCGCTCAACTCCCGCCGCGCCGCCAGCAATGCCGACAGTAACGCCGCCAGCGCCAACCCGAACGTCAGCCATTTGCTGACCAACAGCCGCGCCGTGGCTTCTTCGTAAGTGCCGATCACGTCGCCATAGGCAATGATGCGGCCCTCTTCGAACCCCATGGCGAAACAATTTAACACCACCAAACCAATCGTCAGCACGATCCACCGCGTCGAACCGCGAAACAAAAGCGGCACCAAACCGATCACCACGCCGATTTGCACCAAAGGCACACCAAACCCCACCCACCACCGCGCCCGAAGCATCGCCGTGTCATAGGTCGGATCGCCCATCGTCGTCAGCGGCACCACCAGCGTCACCGCGAAAAACACCGCCACTGCCGCCAATGCCAGCAACACCACCCGCCAAATCCAAAGCCGCATCATACCGCCAAAGCCCCCATCTTTACCGTCGAAAACACCCGCAAACCCCTCACCAATGCGGCGGCTTCTGATCCGCCAGCGGTATCCCTGACCCGGCATCCGCCTCGCGCCCGGCCTCGCGCTCCAGCAGCAAGCCAACCCGCCGCGCCAGCCGATCCATCTCGCCCGCCTGCCGCGCCACCACATCCGACAGCTCTTCAACCGCGCGGTTCAGATGCGCGATCTGCTCCTCCACCGCTTCAATCCGCACCTCTGGCCGCTCACTCATCAGCTCCGCCCCCGATTTCCAACATCTGCACCCACCGCATCCCTATAGCATACCGCCACCAACACCTTGAAGGCACCCGCCCCATCCGCTAAGCCAAACCGGAATAAAAGCAAAGGGTCCGCCCCATGACTGCCGATACAGCCAAAGCCAAACCCGCCCGCCGCCCGCAGGCCGAAACCCCCAAAGGGTTCCGCGATTATTTCGGCGCCGATGTCACCGAACGCAAGGCGATGCTTGATGCGATTGCCGAGGTGTATCACCGCTATGGCTTTGATCCGCTTGAAACTTCTGCGGTCGAAACGGTCGAGGCTTTGGGCAAATTCCTGCCCGACGTCGACCGCCCCAATGAGGGCGTCTTTGCGTGGCAGGACGAGGATCAAGACTGGCTCGCTTTGCGCTATGACCTCACCGCCCCCCTCGCCCGCGTCGCCGCCCAGTACCGCAATGATCTGCCAAGCCCTTACCGCCGCTATGCGATGGGCCCGGTCTGGCGCAACGAAAAACCCGGTCCGGGGCGTTTTCGCCAATTCTATCAATGTGATGCCGATACCGTCGGTTCCGCTTCCGTCGCCGCCGACGCCGAAATTTGCGCCATGCTGTCGGATGCGCTCGAAGTGGTCGGCATCCCCCGCGGCGACTATGTGGTCAGGGTCAACAACCGCAAGGTTCTGAACGGCGTGATGGAGGTGGCAGGCGTCCTTGATCCCCTTGATCCCGAACGCTTTTCCGCCGAGCGCGGCATCGTTTTGCGCGCCATCGACAAGCTGGATCGTCTGGGCGATACCGGCGTGCGCGCCCTCTTGGGCATGGGCCGCAAAGACGAAAGCGGCGATTTCACCAAAGGCGCAGGCCTCGGCCCCGAACAGATCGAGGTCGTGATGGGCTTCATGTCCGCCAAACGCGATACAGGTGCCGCCACCACGGCCCGCCTGCGCGATCTGGTGCAAGGCTCGACCGTGGGCCTCGAAGGCGTGCAAGAGCTTGAAACCATTGCCGAACTTCTGGACATCCAAGGCTACGGCCCCGACCGCATCATCATCGACCCAAGCGTCGTGCGCGGCCTTGGCTACTACACCGGTCCGGTTTACGAGGCCGAACTGACCTTCGAAATTCTCGACGAAAAGGGCCGCAAACGCCAATTCGGCTCGGTCGCGGGCGGTGGTCGCTACGATGATCTGGTGAAACGCTTCACCGGCCAGGCGGTTCCCGCCACTGGCGTCTCGATCGGCGTTGATCGCCTGCTTGCCGCCCTGCGCGCCAAAGGCCGGCTTGCAACCCACACCCCCGGCCCGGTCGTCGTCACCGTGATGGACCGCGACCGCATGGCCGACTACATGTCTATGGTCGCCGACCTGCGAAATGCCGGCATCCGCGCCGAAGCCTACCTCGGCAACCCCAAGAACTTCGGCAACCAATTGAAATACGCCGACAAACGCGCCTCCCCCATCGCCGTCATCCAAGGCGGAGACGAGGCTGCAAAAGGCACCCTTATCCTCAAAGACCTGATCCTCGGTGCCAAGATCGCCGAAAGCGCCACCTTGGAAGAATGGAAAGGCCGCCCCGCCCAGCAGGAAATCCCCCGCTCCGAACTGGTCGCCGCCGTCCGCCAAATGCTCGCCCTGCACGC
>JBAVTI010000413.1:0-6921 GCA_049696055.1 Paracoccaceae bacterium
ATGTGAACGTTAATTCACCATTGGTCTGGGATGGCACCATGACCAACAGCTTGCGGGCCTATGCACGGGCGGGGCAAGCGGCGGTGATCGTGCCGTTTATCCTTGGCGGGGCGATGGGGCCGGTGACAAATGCCGGGGCGATAGCACAGTCTTTGGCCGAAACCATGGCGGGGTGCGCGCTGACGCAGCTGGAGCGCAAGGGCGCGCCGGTAATCTTTGGCAATTTTCTGTCGAGCATGTCGTTGCGGTCTGGCAGCCCTACCTTCGGCACGCCGGAGCCGGCGATTGGCAGCATGGTGATCGGGCAATTGGCGCGGCGGCTGAACCTGCCGCTGCGGTGTTCGGGGAATTTTACCACCTCAAAGCTGCCTGATGCGCAGGCGATGATGGAAGGCACCATGTCGATGCTGGCGGCCATTCATTGCGGGGCGAATTTCATTTTGCACTCGGCGGGGTTTCTGGACGGGCTTTTGTCGATGTCTTACGAGAAATTCATGCTGGATGCCGATCTGTGCGGGGCGCTGCATTCCTATCTGGACGGGGTCAAGATCGACGATGATCAGCTGGCGGTTGATGCCTTTGCCGAAGTGGGGCCGGGGAACCATTTCTTTGGCTGCAGCCATACGATGCAGCATTATGAGACGGCGTTTTGGGATAGCGAACTGTCCGACAACGAGCCTTATGAAAAATGGGAAGCGGCGGGGTCGGTTGACGCGGCAACCCGGGCCAATACGCTGTGGAAGCGGCGGTTGGCCGAATACGAGGCACCAGCGCTGGATGTCGCGGTGCGCGATGAATTGGATGATTTCGTCGCCAGAAAGAAGGCTGGAATGGCAGATGCCTGGTACTAGGTTCGCGACCTAAGGCTTGGTTTTCAGGGGCGCTGCGACCTGCTAGGCTTGGGTTAGGCAAGCCAAGGGCGCAAGATGAGCATTGAACCGCATCCCATTGAACGCGTTCTGAATTCGGCGTTGATCATAGATGATCATCCGCTGTTTTGCGATGCTTTGTCGATCACGTTGCGGGCGGTTGCGGGGATTGGCGTCGTGGAAACCGCAGATCGGCTGGAGGCGGCATTGATCCGGCTGGAACGCGCACCGATGCCCAATGTTGTGGTGCTGGATCTGAATCTGCCCGATGTGACGGGCCTTGATGGCTTGATCCGACTAAAAGCTGCGGTTGGTGCGGTGCCGGTGGTGGTGGTGTCATCGCTGGCGGATAACCGCGTGATCGGGGCGGCATTGCAGGCGGGGGCGGTGGGGTTTGTGCCCAAACATTCGCGGCGCGAGGTATTTCGGGCGGCGTTCGAGGCGATCCGCGAAGGGCGCGGCTATGTGCCCGAAGGCTATGTGCCGCAGGCGGGTAATGTGCCGGGCACCCAGCGCGAACAGGCCATTGAACGGCTTGGGCTTTTGACGCGCCAACAGGCAAAGATCCTGCAACTGATCTGCGAGGGGCGGCTGAACAAGCAAATCGCCTTTGACCTGACGATTGCCGAAACCACGGTGAAGGCACATGTCACGGCGATCATGCGCAAACTGGGGGTGCAAAGCCGCACGCAGGCGGTGCTGATCGCCAAGGAAGCCAGTTTTGCCAGTTTGATGCCCGAAGATGGCTGAACACTTTGGCGCATCGCACGGCAATTTTTGGTGGCTGAAAAAAGCTATGACTTGCAGGTAGCCTCGGGCGAGTTCAAGCTGCGGTGTGGGGGAGTTTCATGCAGCAAGTGGTGGCAACAGCGCATGTGTCGGCGCGGGCGACGGATGCGGCAGCGCAATTGGCGGCCGCCCTTGGGCCGGGGCCGTTTGCGGTTGTGCTGATGTTTGTGTCGCCTGACGCAGATCTGGCTGGGTTTCTGGCGCAGGCGGCACGGTGTTTTAGCGCCCCTCTGATCGGTTGCACCACGGCAGGCGAAATTTCCAGCCAGGGCTATACCGAGGGCGAAATTGTCGCTGTTGGCATGCCTGCCGCGCATTTTGCTGCCGATATTCTGCTTGTCCCCGATCTGAACGCCATTGACCGGCAAGACCTGATCGGGCGTTTGATCCGGGCGCGTCAGGGCTTGGCGCGGGCAAGGGGAAACTGGGAAAACGAGTTTGCTTTTCTGATGGTCGACGGATTGTCGACCCGTGAGGATGAGCTGACCTCGGCGCTGGCGTTGGGTTTGGGGCCGGTGCCGCTGTTTGGCGGGTCGGCGGCGGATGGCACGCGGTTTCGTGAAACCTTTGTGCTGCATGGCGGGAAGGCGTTGCGCAATGCCGCGGTGCTGACCATGTTGCGCAGCGATTGCCGGGCCAAGGTGTTCAATCTGGATCATCTGGTGCCAACGGACCGGCGCATGGTGGTGACCGAGGCGAACCCCGCCACCCGCAGCGTCCGCCAGATCAACGCCGAACCCGCCGCCCGCGAATATGCCCGACTGTTGGGCAAAGACCCTGCCCAATTGACGACATTCACCTTTGCCGCCCATCCGGTGGTGGTGCGGATCGGGGGCAAGCACCATGTCCGCGCCATTCAACAGGTGGCCGAAAATGGCGATCTGGTGTTCTTTTCCGCCATTGACGAGGGGCTGGTGCTGACCTTGGCCGAACCCTTGGATATCGCGATCCATTTGGACACGGCGCTAAAGGGGCTGTGCGTTGGCGGCGAGCCAGCGGCGATATTGGCGTGCGATTGCATTTTGCGGCGGCTGGAAGCGTTGGAAAAACAAAAGCATGGCGCGATAAGTCAGATTTTGCGGGATCGGCATGTGGTGGGGTTTTCGACCTACGGCGAGCAGTTGAATTCGATGCACGTCAACCAGACGATGACCGGCGTCGCCATCTATCCGCCGGGGGTGTGAGATGGCAGGGTTAGAGCGCGAGCGGATTATCGACACGCTGATCAATCCCGCTGATCCGCCCGAACGTCAAACCGCCAAGTTGTTGCGGATAGCCGAAGTGCTGATGCGGCGGGTCGAGCAGGTGACCGATGACAGCGGGGCGGCCTACGCGCAGTTTCAACGCGCCGCGATGCTGGAAGATCAGGTATCCGCGCGCACCCGCGATTTGGAACACGCGCTGGATTTGCTGAACGATTCCAATGCACAACTGGCCGAAGCTAACCGGGCTACGGAAAGCGCGCGCCAGAACCTCGCCAACGCTATCGAGACGGTGCAAGAGGGATTTGCCCTGTTTGATGCGAACGACGTGCTGGTGATGTGCAACTCGCGCTTTGGGATGCATATTTCCGATATCCGCGAATTCCTGAAGCCGGGTTTGCATTTTGACACCTATATTGAACGGGTCAGCCGCTCGCGCTATCTGGCGCTGCCCGAGGGCGAAACGCCGCACGATTGGGCGGTTCAGCGTCGGCAACGGCACCGGGATCTGCATGTGATCTTTAACGTGCGGATGATCTGGGATCGCTGGGTGCAGGTGTCTGAACACCGCACCTCGGACGGTGGCACGGTGATCTTGCAAACCGATGTGACCGATATCATCCGCATGGAACGCGAGGCCAGCGGCAAGATGCTGGACGATCAGGCACGGATCATCCGCGCGACCTTGGATCACATCAACCAAGGGGTCTGCATCTTTGATGCCGGGGGCACCTTGATCGGGTGGAATCAGCGGCTGGAGGTGCTGTTGGCGATTCCCAAAGCCCGGTTTCGGCTTGGCACAAGTTTCGCCACCCTGATGGAGCGGGTGCAGCACGAGATTACCTTGGGCAAGGGCATGGATGCGGCGCATCTGCAAAGTTGGGTTGGCGGTATGAAGGGGCGCGAACCCTTGAATTTCGAGGTCCATCGCGGGTCGGGGATGATCCTTAGCGCCTTTGCGCAAGAAATGCCGGATGGTGGTTTTGTGATGAGCTTTACCGATATCACGGCGGAACGCGGGGCGATTCAGGCGCTAAGCCAAGCCAATGAGACGCTGGAGGCGCGGGTGATGGAGCGCACTTTGGAGTTGGAAGACGCGCTGGAAAACGCCGAGCGCGCCAATGCCAGCCGGTCACGCTTTGTGGCGGCGGCCAGCCACGATCTGCTGCAACCGCTGTCGGCGGCCAAGCTGTTTATCGCCTCGATCAGTGACGACAGCGGCGAGTTGCGGGCGCGCGATGCCTTGCTGAAGGCGCAGAATGCACTCGATTCGGTAGAGGGGATTTTGGGGGCGCTGCTCGATATCTCAAAACTGGAAAGCGGGCGGTTGGCGGTATCTGTCGGGCCGCTGACGCTTGACCGGGTGTTGGTGCCCTTGCGCGATGAATTTGCGGCGATTGCGGCGGCCAAGGGGTTGCAGCTTGTGGTGATGCCCTGCGCGCTGACGGTGGTATCGGATCCGGCCTATTTGCGGCGCATCCTGCAAAATCTGATCGGAAATGCGGTGCGGTATACGGATCAGGGCCGGGTTCTGGTGGGCGCGCGCCGGCGTGGCGCTACGCTGCGGCTAGAGGTTTGGGATACCGGGCCGGGGATACCAGAGGCGGAACAGGACAATATTTTCAAAGAGTTCCACCGCCTGAACGCCCGCGCCTCGGCATCCGAGGGGATGGGGCTGGGGTTGGCGATTGTCGAGCGGGCCTGTGCGGCGTTGGGGCATCCCTTGGGGCTGACGTCGGTTGTGGGGCGCGGTACGCGGTTCATGGTGCAAGTGCCGATTGCCCCGACGCCAACGGCGTTCGAAGCCGCGACCCAAGCACACACCACGATGGCGCGGATGGCACGGCAAGACCGCAACGCGCCGCAAGACCGCATCGCCTTTCTGGTCGAAAATGACGACGATTTGCGCCAGGCAATGGGGCTGTTGCTGGAAAAATGGGGCATATCGGTGCTGGATGCCGCTTCGGGCGAAGAGGCGCTGGCCTTGATCGAGGAATTGGGAATTTTGCCAGATTTCTTTCTTGTGGATCAACAACTTGGACGCGGGATGTCGGGGCTTGATTTTGTGAAGACCGCTCTGGCGCGGTATGGGCCGCTGCCGGCGCGGATCATCACCGCAGACCGGAGCGCAAGCCTTGCTGCGGCCTGTGCATCTGCCGCAATCGGGGTGCTTTACAAACCCATCGATGCGCAGGCGCTAGAGGCTTTTGTCGCCGAATTGCTTTAGGTTTGGTTGCAAGGGCAAATTGGAGCGTTGGTTTACGACCAAGGTCACATAGCGCCGCCGGGCGGTTTGCGGCTAGAGTTTTTGCAACGAGGGGGAGCTTGCAATGCAGCTGACTGATCAAAAAGAAATCAAGGCCGATCCGGCAACCGTTTGGGCGGCTATCCTGAACCCCGAGGTGCTGATGGCCTCGGTTCCGGGTTGCGAGTCGATGACCGGCACGCCCGAAACTGGGTTCGAGGCCGTGGTGGTGCAAAAAGTGGGCCCCGTGAAGGCGCGGTTTACCGGGGTGGTGACGCTTTCCGATATGGTGCCGGGGAAAGGGCTGAAGATCACCGGCGAGGGCAAGGGCGGGCCTGCAGGCTTTGCCAAAGGCGGGGCTGTGGTCACGCTGGAAGCCATCGAGGGCGGCACGCGGCTAAGCTATGCGGTTGAGGCCAATGTTGGTGGCAAGCTGGCGCAACTGGGCAGCCGCATCATTGATGGTTTTGCCAAAAAAATGGCCGATGAATTTTTCACGCGTTTTCAAGCCGCTGTCGAAGGACCGCCTGACGATGCTGAAGAATTGGTTGCCGAAGGCGACGAAAAGAAAAAAGGTTGGTTCAAGCGGTTAATCAGCTGAACTTTGCGAAGGTATTAGGGAGGACGACAATGACAAAAGTCACAATGACGGTGAATGGAAAGGCCCTCGCGGCCGAAACAGAAGGGCGCACCTTGCTGTCGACCTTTCTGCGCGACGGTTTGGGGCTGACGGGCACCCATGTCGGGTGCGACACCTCGCAATGCGGCGCCTGCGTCGTACATGTGGACGGCAAGCCGGTGAAATCCTGCACGGTTTTCGCGCAGGATGTAGCTGGCGCACAGATCAAGACCATTGAAGGCATGGCCAATGCTGATGGCTCGTTGGGGGTTATCCAACAAGCGTTTCAGGATCACCACGGGCTGCAATGCGGGTTTTGCACCCCCGGTATGGTGATGTCGGCAGCCGCCCTTTTGGCCGAAAACCCCACGCCTTCGGAAGGCGATGTGCGCCACTATCTTGAAGGCAATATCTGCCGCTGTACCGGATACCACAACATCGTCAAGGCGGTGATGGCGGCATCTGGTCAAGACGTCATGGCAGAATAGATATAATAATCAATTAGATAGTGATCGTTGTTAACGCATCACATTAAGGGAGGATGACTATGCCCAAAGACGGTGGCATCGGCGCCAGCACCAAGCGGCGCGAAGACATCCGGTTTCTGACCGGAAAGGGGCGGTATACCGCTGACATCAATTTGCGCGGGCAGGCCTATGCCTATTTCCTGCGTTCCGAAGTGGCCAATGGCCGGATCAATTCCATCGACACCACGGCTGCGGCGGCGATGCCCGGCGTGGTGGCGATCATGACGGGCGAAGATTTCGCTGGCATGGGCGGCAACCCGGCAGGCTGGTTGATCCAGTCGCGCGGTGGCGAGACGATGAAGGAACCCAAACGCCCGGTTCTGGCGCATGGCAAGGTGCGTCATGTCGGCGACGCTTATGCCGTGGTGATTGCGGAATCGGTAGATGAAGCGCGCGATGCGGCGGCGGCCATTGAGGCCGATATCACCGAACTGCCCGCCGTGGTGAACATGGCGCAGGCGGTGGCCGACCCCAGCATTCGGGTGCATGACGAGATCGAAAACAACGTCTGTTTCGACTGGGGTTGGATCGAGGATAACCGCGCGGCAGTGGACGCGGCGATCAAAGCGGCGCCGCATGTGACCAAGCTGACGCTGGTGAACAACCGTCTGGTTCCGAACGCCATGGAAACCCGTGGCTCGATCGGTGATTATGATAGTGGCACCGGCGA
>JBAVTI010000414.1:0-2412 GCA_049696055.1 Paracoccaceae bacterium
CATCAACACCCTGAAACGCCCCCTGCGCTGCGACATTCTCGACAAACGCCATCTGCCCGTTGGCCAGCATCCGGTAGCAAAGCAACCCCGCCGAGCCCATTTTGTTGACATAGCAAAAGGTCTCGGCTCCGACCTCCACCATCGCCTGTGCTGCTATCGTCCCGGCTGCTGACCCGATGATCTGCGCCGTATTGCCCAAACTACCGTCGCCCAGCAGCGTATAGCCGCCAAGCCGCGCGCCATTCGATCCAGTGACAATCAGCACTTCCTGACCATTCACCACCACCGTCTCCAGCCGGGCGGGGGCTGGTAAAGTGCTGCCCGACGCCGTGCCCGCCTGATCCAGAAGACCAAGGCTTGCCCCAACGCTTAGCGCCAAAACCCCACCGCCCGCGCGGGTGGCTGTGTACAGTCGCAACCCCGCCCCGGTCTGGACCAGGGTCATATCGGTTATTCCCGATTGCATATGCGTTGCCGCGCCGAGAAACGTCTCGACTACTTCAAAAGAAGCCACACCTATCCCCAATCACACGTTACTTCACACCCGTGATCAGAATGGCGCGACATGCTTTTGCGGCCCTTAACAAAGCAAGGCGGTTTCGCGGCACTTGACTATAATACGATTCCAACATCGGCCCAGCGCCCAATGCAAACCGCTGAAAGGCCCCAACTTTGCCGAATTTTGGCCAAACTGCCGAACTGGGCATTTTGCGTGTTGCCGACCAGCACAAGCATCGCCAATCGCCAAATTCTGGGGGTTTGGCGATGCAGGAAAAACGCAATACGCTTTAGGCCCTTGTGCCAAGAACACTGCGGCTTATGCTGTGGTAAATGCCCACGCGTATTGCCTGCCCTTTTTGACCGAACCCGGTGACCGCCATGAATTCTGACACATTGCCCCCCCCCGCTCTCGTGACCCCGGTGCTGCTCTGTGGCGGTTCCGGCACCCGGCTTTGGCCCCTGTCGCGCAAAGGCTACCCCAAACAATTCGCCCCGCTGATCGGCACGCAAAGCCTGTTTCAAGCGGCGGCAACCCGGCTTTCAGGGCCGGGTTACGCCGCGCCAGTGGTGATCACCAACACCGATTTCCGTTTTATCGTCACCGAACAACTTGCCAATTCGGCCATCCCTGCCGGTACCATCCTGATCGAACCGCAGGGCCGCAACACCGGCCCCGCCATCCTTGCTGCCGCTCTGCATCTGGCGGACACCGACCCAAATGCGCTGATGCTGGTGGCCCCGTCCGATCATGTCGTGCCCGATGATGCCGCTTTTCGCGCCGCTGTCAGCGCCGCCATTCCCTCTGCCATCGCGGGCCAGATCGTCACTTTCGGCATCCGCCCCACCCGCCCGGAAACCGGCTACGGCTGGCTGGAACTGGCGCAAAGCCCCGGCGATTTCACGCCGCGCCCGCTGGCGCTGAAACGCTTTGTTGAAAAGCCCGATGCCGCCACCGCACAAACCCTGCTCGACGCGGGCACCTACCTGTGGAACGCCGGTATCTTCCTGTTTACCGCCCACACCCTGCTCGATGCCTTTTCCGCTTACGCCCCCGATCTGATCGCGCCGGTGCAATCGGCCATCGACCTCGCCCAGCGCGACCTTGGCTTTTTGCGTCTTGCCGCCGACCCTTGGGAAAAGGCCCGAGACATCTCGATCGATTACGCCATCATGGAGCATGCGCAGAATCTGACCGTGGTGCCCTTTGCCGGCGGCTGGTCCGACCTTGGCGATTGGGATGCCGTCTGGCGCGAGGTCGGCGCCGACGCCCGCGGCAATGCGCAGTCTGGCCCGGTCACCAACATCGATTGCGACAACAGCCTGCTGCGGTCGGAATCAGAGGCGGTCGAACTGGTCGGCATTGGCCTGAACGGCATCATCGCCATCGCCATGCCCGACGCCGTGCTGGTCGCCGACCGCTCGCGCGCCCAAGACGTGAAACAAGCCGTCGCCCTGCTCAAAGCCAAATCCGCACGCCAGGCCGAAACCTTCCCCCGCGACCACCGCCCCTGGGGCTGGTTTGAAACTCTGGCACTGGGGGACCGCTTTCAGGTCAAACGCATCGTCGTTCACCCCGGTGCCGCCCTGTCGCTGCAAAGCCATGTCCACCGCTCGGAACACTGGATCGTGGTCTCCGGCACCGCCCGCGTCACCGTCAACGACACCGTGCAACTGGTGTCGGAAAACCAATCCGTCTACATCCCCCTTGGTGCCAAACACCGCATGGAAAACCCCGGTCGCGTGCCCATGGTCCTGATCGAGGTGCAAACCGGCGCCTACCTTGGCGAGGATGACATCACCCGCTACGAAGACGTCTACGCCCGCGGTCAGGGCGCCAAGGGCTGAGGCGGGAAAGAAAACGCTCCAGCGGACCATCGTCCCACCGAACGCACGGCCCCACCGGGCCGGATA
>JBAVTI010000415.1:0-9939 GCA_049696055.1 Paracoccaceae bacterium
TCGACATGCACCCAGTCCGCGCCCTGCGCCTCGATCGCCCGGCACTCCATCCCGAAATTGGCGAAATCGGCAGAAAGGATCGACGGCGCGATCTTGATATTGCGGTTGAACATGGCAGATCCTTTGAAATTAGTGCTCTGTCATCGGCGAAACCGCATCGATGTGCAACATAGATTACTCGCGCGAATACTCGAAAAAGGCGATAATCCACGTAGCAACTCGGTCTGTTTCAGCCTTTTCAGCCAAGGATTCCTGTGCCGTCGCTGTCGCTTTGGGTGTTAGTTTGCCATCCAACTGCTTGGTCAGCGCCGCCATGAACCCATGCGTCATTTCCGGGTGATACTGCGTCGTGAATACATGTTCCCGAATAGCAAAACTGCCGATCGGACAAGCCCTTGTTCCCCCCAAAACTCGTGCTCCCTCGGGCAGCGCCGTCACTTGCTCTAGATGTGCCGCATATAACCTGATCTGCGCACTGTCCCCCGCCATCCAAGGCGCAGGTTCTGTATAATCTGTCTCTACTATACCCAAAACCCAACCTTCCGGGTTTGCCCCCACATCCCCGCCCAGCGCCATGGCAATTGCCTGATGTCCGAAACATGCACCAAACAGCGGCACTCCCCGGTCCACAATTTCCCGGATCAGCCCAAACAACCGCTCCACCCAAGGGGCTTTGTCATGCACCGACGCGGGGCTACCCGTAATAATGAACCCATCAAACCCGTCCACGCCTGGTGGAAACACCCCATCCTTCACCTCAAACACTGAAAACCGCCAATCGGGCCGAAGCGGCGCTAGAAGTGCCTTAAACTTCTCACCATCCTTCGGATGCGCCTGCGAAAACGCGCTTTCATCGGTGTTGGTCATCAGAATCGCAATATGCATGAACTGCCCACTTTACATATTTATGAACATGTTTAGTATATTTATAATTGGCACCAATGCAAGGTAGGTTCACATGACAGTCTGGTTTCCCACCGATGACGGCCACGCCGACCTGACCAGCCACGATGCCTTCCTAGGCGGGCCGCCGCACAACACCTTTGCCCGTCTGCGACGCGATGACCCGATCAGCTGGACCCCATGGGATGCCGGCCAAGGCTTCTGGTCCGTAACCCGTAACGCCGACATTCTGGAACTGAACCGCCAAACCGATCTGCTTTCGTCCGCCCAAGGCATCCGGATGGAGGATCAGACCCATGAGGAATACCTCGCCCGCCGCACCTTTCAGGAAACCGATCCCCCCGAACATATGCAAACCCGCATCAAGGTTGCAAAGGCGTTCTCCAAACCCGTGATCGCCCAGTTCGAGGCTCTGATCCGCGAGATTTGTATCGAAATTCTCGACGCCACCCTGCCAATGGGCACCTTCGATGCCACCAAAGACATCGCCCGCCAACTGCCCATGCGGATGCTTGGCCGTATCCTCGGCACCCCGGACGAAGACCTGCCATGGCTGGTGGAAAAAGGTGACGCCCTGATTGCCAATACCGACCCCGATTTCACAGCCCATGTCCTTGATAAAATGACCACCGACGAATTCCGCATGATGCCATTCAACTCGCCAGCAGGGGCCGAGCTGTTCGTCTACGCCAAAGACCTGATGCGCAAAAAGGCCGCTTCGGGCGATACCAGCGGCGTTCTGAACATGATCCTGCAACCCGGCCCAGATGGCCAAGTCATGCCTGAACATGAATTCCGTAACTTCTTTTGCCTGCTAGTCGCCGCCGGCAACGATACCACCCGCTATTCCATCGCCGCCGGCATCCAAGCACTTGCCCATCAACCCGAACTTCTGCTGCAAATGCAAAGCGGTCAGGTTTGGGACACGGCCCCCGATGAGATTATCCGCTGGGCCACTCCCGCCCTCTACTTTCGCCGCACCGCCACACGTGATTTCACCTTCCGCGACAAACAGATCAAAGCGGGCGACAAAGTGCTATATTGGTTTATCTCTGGCAACCGCGACGAAACCGCCATCGAAGACCCGATGCGCGTCAATCTCGCCCGCACGTTGAACAGACACCTAAGCTTCGGCCAAGGCGGCCCTCACGTCTGCCTTGGCATGCACCTCGCACGGCTCGAGGTCCGCGTATTGTTCGAGGAACTTGCCAAACGCATCAAAGCGATTGAACCTGCAGGCGAGCATAAATTCCTGCGATCCAATTTCGTTGGCGGCATCAAATCCCTGCCTGTCCACGTGACCCTGCAATAAGGTTTCCCCATGCAAGACCGCCTCCGCGCCCTGTTCTGCGATCACCTCTCCATCCCGCGTGGCAAATATCTGCCCAGCGCCAAAATTCGTTCTGATGAAACCCGCTTTGCCCAACCCACGTTCTCGGTCCACTACGACAAAGACCTGCTGCTCGACGCCCCGGGCGCTCTGTGCCGTAACGGCTTGCCCGATATGGAATTGCGCTGGGAGGCTGACGAAATCCGCCAAGGATGGGAGCCGCACACCAAAATCGTGGTCGGCGATCTGTATGACGGCCATCATACCCCGCTGCCCCTATGTCCGCGCGGCGCCTTGAAACGCGCAGTGGCCGACTGGAAAGCCAAGGGTCTCAGCCCCAAGATCGGCATTGAACTGGAAGCGTTCGCTTTGGTTCGCGACGCACATGGCCACCTGCATCCCTACGACACCCCCGGCGCTGTGGTCTACGGCACCGGCAACTTTACCGATCCCCTGCGCTTCACCGACGCCATTTGGAGCAAGGCCGAAGAAGTTGGTTTCCGGCTAGAAGTGCTGACCGCCGAATACGACGCGCCGCAATTCGAATTCACCCTCACCTTTGATGATGCGGTAAAGGCCGTTGATGACATCTTCCTGTTTCGCCTAATGGCACGCGAGATTGCCTTCGATCACGGTATCATCCTCACTTTCCTGCCCAAACCCATCCTTGGCAAGGGCGGCTCAGGCATGCACATCAACCTGTCGTTCGAGGATAAACACGGGAAAAACGCCCTTGCCACCGGCGATCACGGTGGCCCCGATCATATGAATGACTTAGCACGCGGTTGCGTCGCTGGCTGGATGCATCACCACAAAGGCCTTGCCGGTCTCATTGCGCCCACCGCCAATTCCTATGCCCGCCTGCAACCGGCATCGCTTTCTGGGTATTGGTGCAATTGGGGCGGCGATCACCGCGGCGTCACCGCGCGCATCTCAGGCGAGGGGGGCCGCAAGACCCGGCTTGAGCACCGGATGGCCGATGCCTCGTCAAACCCCTACACTGCAGTCGCCGCCGTGCTGCAAGCCGCCCGCCTTGGCGTCGATCACGCCCATCCGCTGCCCCCGATCGAAACCGGCGATTGCTTTGATCAAATCGACGCCCCGCATGGCACCGCGCAATCCCTTGCCGAGGCGATCAAAGATCTTGAGGCCGACCATGCCTTGGGTGATGCTGTCGGTCGCGAACTGGTAGACCATCACATCTTCATGAAACGCGCGGAGGTCGGGAAAACCGCCGAACTCGAAGGTGACGCCCTGCGCGATTTCTATGTCTGGAATGTGTGAAGAGGGCACTATGAAAGCCACATGGATCCTCCCCGACGGTCGCGAAATCACTGCTGCAGTGCCGCTTGGCCACAACCTGATGGAGGCAGCTGTTGCCGCATCGGTTCCCAATGTCATCGGTGAATGTGGCGGCTCGCTGTCATGTGCGACTTGCCACGTTTACGTCAGTCCCGAATGGGCTGCCGCAAGCGGGGTCCCCTCAAACTTCGAGGGCGCAATGTTAGATGCAACCGAAGTTGAACGCCGCGGCACCTCGCGCCTATCGTGCCAGATCAAGATGACCTCGACACTCGATGGCATCGTGCTGATCGTGCCCCAAGCCTGATCTTATGTCTCTTTCTTTGTTCATATCCTCCCGCCGGAGGCCTCCGTTTGGGATACTAACAAAAATGAAATCACAGGGCCGAAAATCCAGCGTCCAGCGCGTTTAGTATCATCGTGACGTCCGCCAAGGTCAGGACCAGTGGCGGCGACAAGATGATGTTATTGCCGGACACCCGCACCATCGCCCCCGCCTTGTACGCCGCATCTTGCACCTTTGCAGGAACCGCCTTATCGGCTGGTTTCTTCGTGCCGCGATCCGCCACCAGTTCCAACGCCAGCATCAAACCGTGCCCGCCACGCACATCGCCAATCACTTCATGCTTGGCCTGCAACGCCAATAGCCCGGTGTGCAATTCCTTGCCTCGTACAGCCGCATTTTCATTCACGCGCAACCGCTTGGTTTCCGCCAAACACGCAAGCGCCGCCGCCGCCCCAACCGGATGCCCGGAATATGTATAGCCGTGGCCAATCGCCGCGCGCCCGGTTTCATCCCGCTCGAATACCTGCGCCACGCTTTCCGAAAGCATCAGCGCCCCAAACGGAAAATACCCGTTGGTTATCGCCTTGGCTGTGCAAGACATATCGGGCTGCACGCCCCAAAGCCGCGAACCGGTCCAAGCCCCGGTGCGCCCGAACGCCGTAATCACCTCATCTGCGATCAGCAAAATGCCATGTCGTGTGCAAATCTCACGCACTCCCGGCATGAAACTTGCATGCGGCGAAATAACCCCGCCCGCCCCCAAAATCGGCTCCATGATAAACGCCGCAATCGTGCCCGCCCCCTGAAACGCAATCTCGTCTTCCAGCGCCGCCAGACATAGCTGCGCCAGCCGCGCCGGATCGGTTTCGTTGAACGGATTTCGGTATGTATAGGGTGCCGGAATGTGATAACAGTCAGGCAGCAACGGCTCGTACATGGTGCGAAAATTAGCATTACCGTTCACCGATGCGCCGCCGATATGCGTGCCATGATAGCCCTTTTTCAGGCTTAGAAACTTGACCCGCCCCGCCTCGCCACGCACCTTGTGATACTGCCGCGCCAGACGCAGCGCCGATTCCACCGAGTCCCCGCCACCGCTGGTAAAGAACGCGCGGCTTAACCCGTCCGGCTCGAAAAACGCCCGCAGTTCCTCGGCCAGTTCGATCACCACATCATTCGTCGTGCCCCGGAAGATTGAGTAATACGGCAGCCGGTCCAGTTGCGCCGCAATCGCCGCCTTCACCGGTTCGCACGAAAACCCAAGGTTCACGTTCCACAGCCCGCCGACACCGTCCACCACTTCATGTCCGTCAATATCGCGGATCCGCACACCCTCGGCACTCACTATAATCGTTGGCGCGTTCTTCAGGCTTTCTGCCGGATGCGTCATCGGGTGCCACAAGGACCGCGCGTTATTCGCCTTTAGGTAATTCTCGTCTTTCACGGCTCAGACCCTCTCGGAAAGCGGCAAATCGGCGCTCTTCAGCGCGCTTTGCCAAATTGAAGTCACGTCCGGCGGAACCTGCCCGCCCCATAGGGCCACGATCTGCGCAGCCCCTTTAGTAATCTCGTGCCGTATCGCCGCCAGCAATTCCGACGTCAGCCGCGACGCCGGGGCCGCCACCGCCAGAGCACCGCAGCACTGCCCCGCCGCATCAAACAGCGGCACCGCAATGCTATCGACCTCCGCTTCGAACCCGCCCGAACTGGTGGCAAATCCTCGCGCTCTCGCCTGAGCTGCCCGCTCCCGGATTACTGCCGGATTGGTTTCGGTCCGCTTGGTCAGACGCGGCAAGGGCTGGGTTAAAACCCGTTCCCGAAATGCTGGTGTACCAAAGCCAAGCACTGCAAGCCCCGATGCGGTAGCATGATAGGGCAGCGTGTTTGCATCCTCCATCATAACCGCCATCGAATGCGCCGTGCTATAGGAAAAGGCCAACATTTGCAGATTTTCCCCAACAATAACAGATAGATGAACTGTCTCACCCAAACTCTGCGCCAACCCGCGCAGCACCGGCATCGCCGCATCCCGCATCGGCACCGCCGCTTCGCGCAGCGCCGCCATCCGCAATACCTGTGGTCCCAACCGGTATTCCCGCGCCTTCCCAACTTGTTCCACAAACCCAAACGCGGCCAGTTCGGTAAGCATCCGGTGACACGTCGATTTGTTCATCCCCGATAGCCGCGCAAAATCCGAAAGCCCAATTAACGCTCGTTGGCGGGTAAAGCAGTCCAGCAACTCCAAAGCTTTTGAAACCGTCCCCATCGTGCCCGCCTATCTTTCTTCACACGACTCTCGGCAATTGCCCGTATAAACCGTTTTCATTTTTGTTGACAGATCGGTGGCTCACCTGTCAATCTTATTTAAAACCGATGGTTCAAATAATGAACCAATGCACCAGGGAGTCTGCAATGACGAAATTCACCCTTCTGGCCGGGGCATGCATCGCTTCGTTTGCCGCAATGACCGGCGCTGCACTTGCCGAATACCCCGAAAAGCCCGTCACCTTTATCGTGCCATGGCCTCCGGGAGACCTCGAAGATGTACTGACGCGCATGATCGCCGAAGAATTCCAAAAGCAAACCGGCGCACCCGCTGCCGTTGTCAACCGTCCAGGTGGCGGTGGTATCGTAGGCGCGCTCGAGGTGGCTCAAGCCCCCGCTGATGGCTACAAAATCGGCTCATTCGTGATGGGTATTCCAACCGTGAAAACCATGGGTGCCGACGCGCAAATTCAACGCGACACCTTCGAACCCATCGGTATTTTCCTCACCTACCCGTTCCTGATTGCTGCGGCCAAAGATGCGCCCTACAACACTCTTCAAGAAATGGCCGACTATTCTAAAACCAACAATGTCCGCCTTGGCCACTTCGGCTATGGCCTCGAGCCAACCTTGTTGACCGTGCTTGGCACCCAAAACCTCGGCGGCAAATTCGGTGCCGAAGCGGCTTTTGACGCGCTTGATTGCTCAACTCTCGCCAATGGCGATGCCGACGTGATCAACACCACCGCGCAACTGGTCCTGCCCTGCCTGTCCGAAATCAAAGTCCTCGCCACAATTACCGGCGAGAGGATGTCGATCACTCCAGAAGCACCAACCTTGGGCGAATTAGTCCCGGCGCTGGACAGCACGCTTTGGAACGGCCTCTTTGTTCCCAAAGGCACGCCGCAAGACGTGAAAGATAAGATCGCCGCCGCCGCTCAAGCCGTTGTCGGCAGTGCGGCCGCACAAGATATCGCCAAAACCACCGGCGCTCAAGTCTACTGGATGGACGCGGCCGCCTCGGCTGACCGCATCAACCTTGATTACGACCAACTCAAATCCGTGCGCGAACAGCTTGGCGTGACGGAGTAAACTTCCGAAGGGCGCGCGGACTAGGTGCTGCGCGCCCTTTTTCATGCCACAGCTATTGCAAATCCACCCGCTACAGGGGGCAAAGATGGTTGACGATGAACAACAGGCCAACCGCTTGGAAAGCCTTGCACTGACTCTGATCTTTTCCATCATTTCCGTAGCCTTGCTAGCTGCAATCGGCCTTGCTACCAAATGGGGCCCCAATAGTGGCGGCTGGTGGACGCGCCCGCCCGTGGCCCCCGGTACGGCACTTGTACTGCTGGTCTTTGCCAATCTGGTCACGCTTTGGCGCGAACTCTTAGGATTGCGCACCACGCCAGCCACCGCCGATGAACGCATTCAGGCGCACGCGAAAATCTTAAGTTGGCTGCGCCCGATCGAATTTCTCGGCTACTTCGCCCTTTACGTTTTTTCCCTTCAACACATAGGCTATTTCCCCGCGACATTGCTGTTCATCCTTGGCCTGCAATTCCGCGTTGGCCTAACTTCGCCGAAATGGCTGCTAACCGGGTTTCTGGCCGCTGTCGCAATGATGGCAGTGTTCCGCATGGGACTTGGTGTCTGGATGCCGGCACCAGAGCTTTATAACCTCTTCCCCAACGCCATCCGCACCGCGCTGATCCGCTGGTTCTAAGGAGCGATCATGGATTTCTATCTTCTCGGCCTTGCGCAACTCGCGGATCCGACAGTGTTCATGGTCATGGTGCTAGGTTCCATCCTTGGCGTTGTGGTCGGCGCGATTCCCGGCGCAGGTGCTGCAGTCACTATCTCAATTCTGCTACCCACCACTTTCTCGATGGAGCCGCTGACCGGAATGACGCTGTTGTTAGGCGTCTATTGCGGATCCGCCTACGGCTGCGCCATTCCTTCAGTGATGATCAACACACCCGGCTCTCCAGTCGCAGTCCTAACTGCCCTTGAGGCGAAACCTTTCGTTGAACGCGGCGAAGCCCGACGCGCAATGTCGCTGGCCTATTCCTCCAGCTTTGTCGGCGGCGTGATGGCGGTGCTAGCGCTGATGCTGCTGACCAAACCGCTGGCCAATGTCGCCAAGCACTTTGGCTCGCCCGAGTTTGCCATGCTAGCCCTTGCCGCCCTAGTGCTGGTGATCATCGGCCATGGTGGTCGCCGCGTCGAAGCGCTGGCCGCTTTAGCGTTCGGCCTGTTCCTTGCCACCGTCGGGGTAGAAACTGCCTACGCTACCCAGCGATTTTCTTTTGGTTTTCAATCGCTGCTGTCGGGCATTCCGCTTGTTCCCTTGGTCATTGGCCTTTTTGCGATGTCCGAAGCGTTGACCCAACTCACCTCCCGAAGCCATCCTACGGTTCCGGTGCAGCTAACCGGAAATTTTTTTCAAGGCTTCATGGAAGTGTTCAAATACCCCCGCACGCTCTATGGCTCGTCCATCGTTGGCATCCTATGCGGCATCATGCCGGGCGTTGGCGAATTCCTGGCGCAACAAGTGAACTACGTCTGGGCGCGCAAGTTATCCAAAGAGGGTCATCTGTTCGGAAAGGGCAGCCCCGAAGGCATTATCGTCTCCGAGGCGACGAACAACGCCGTCCCCCCCGCCGCCCTGATCCCGATGCTGGCTCTTGGCATCCCCGGCGAGGAACTTACTGCGATGATGCTGGCGGTGTTTCTAGTCCACAACGTGATCCCGGGCCCACAACTGTTCATCGACCGCCCCGAATTCGTCGCGGGCCTCTACTGGACCCTGCTTGTGATGAACTTTGTGATCATCCTGTTCCTTTTGGTTGCCACCAACACCATCGCAAAAGCAGCATTGATCAACAAACGCTTCCTCGGCGTCATCATCCTGACGCTGTCGCTGATCGGCACTTATGCCAGCAACTATTCCTTCTCCGATATTGGCATTGCTATGTTCTTCGCCGTTCTCGGCTTTGTTCTGCGCAGCCATCGCTGGCCGTTGACCCCCATCCTTCTGGGCGTCGTCATGGGGCCGATCCTTGAGGGTCGGGTGCGACAGGCCTTGGGAGGCTCCAACGGTGATCTCACCATCTTTGTCTCGCGTCCGATCTCGGCCCTGATGGTCGGCGCAATGGTGGCGCTGATCTTCTTCTCCATCCGCGGCGCGCTGAAATCCCGCAAACCCCGCGAAGACTGGCAAATCAACGACCAATGATGCTGCCGGTTTTTCATCCTTTAAGAACGGCCACTAAATGACCTTCGATCAACCCTCCATCGACCGCCTGGCCGCCGCTTCTGTTGCGCCCGACAAGTTGCTGATCAAAGGCCATTGGCAAGATGGTCAAAATGCTCCGACGGCCGTCAGCTCGCCAATCAACGGCCAAACTCTCGCCACCCTCGCCTCGGCCTCTGCCGATGACGTCGCCCGCGCGTTCGCCTCCGCCCGCGCTGCGTTCGATAGCGGCGTCTGGTCGCGCACTACACCCGCCACCCGCAAAGCCGTGCACCACCGCCTCGCAGACCTGATCGACAAACACGCCGTCGAGCTTGCCGTCCTCGGAACACGCGACAACGGCACCGAAATCAGCGCTTCAATCAAAGCAGAACCCGGCTCGGCAGCATGTACTTTCTGCTATTGCGCCAACGCGATCGACAAGGTTTACAACGAAATCGCCCCCACAGCGCAAAACACTCTCGCCCTTACCCACCGCGAGCCTGTGGGCGTCGTCGCCGCCATCGTGCCGTCGAATTTCCCGCTGATGATCGGCGCTTGGAAACTCGCCCCTGCCCTCTCCGCTGGAAACTCCGTCGTCCTCAAAACGGCAGAAAC
>JBAVTI010000416.1:0-2366 GCA_049696055.1 Paracoccaceae bacterium
TCGCCCACAACCACGAGGGCTGCGAAACCAAAGCGCTTACCGCCTTTAACGGTTTTCGACACCCGGTTGATCGCGACCAAACGGTCAGCGAATTCCGGCGTTTCTTCGCGAGGGGCGCGGTCATTGCCACGCTGGTCGCGGCGGTTCTCACGTTCTGCCATTTTTCAACTCCTCAGAACTTCAGGCCGCCTTCACGAGCAGCCTCGGCCAAAGCCTTGATCTTCCCGTGAAAGAGGAAACCGCCACGATCGAAGTAACACACTTCGACCCCGGCCTTTTTCGCCCGCTCGGCAATCGTTGCGCCAATTTTCGTCGCCGCTTCGACGTTGTTCTTGCCCAAGAAACCAAGACCCTTTTCGAGGGTCGAAGCGGCGGCAAGCGTCACGCCATTCACGTCGTCGATCAGCTGGACGCTGATATTCTTGCTGGACCGATGTACCGAAAGACGCGCACGCCCGTTCGACATCGCCTTGATTTTGTTCCGGACACGCAAGCGGCGCTTGAGGAACAGATCTCTCTTTGTGTTCGCCATGGTTGCGCCCCTTACTTCTTCTTGCCTTCTTTGCGGAACACGAATTCATCCTTATAGCGGATGCCTTTGCCCTTGTAGGGCTCGGGCTTGCGCCATTCGCGGATGTTCGCGGCGACCTGACCAACAAGCTGCTGATCAATGCCTTCCACAATGATTTCGGTTTGCTTCGGAGTGACAACCGTCACCCCTGCCGGAACTTCGAAATTGACGTCGTGGCTGTAACCAAGCGACAGCTTCAAGATATTGCCAGTCATCGCAGCGCGATAACCAACGCCTTGAATTTCAAGCTCTTTCTTGAAGCCAACGGTCACGCCCGTCACCAGGTTTTCGACCTGGCTGCGGACCATGCCCCACTGCTGGCGCGCCCGTTTGGACGTGCCACGCGGTGTGACTTTGACAGCGCCATCTTCCATCGTCAGCGTCACGTCGTCGGTCGCATGGAAGCTGCGGGTGCCTTTCGGACCTTTCACTTCGACCGACTGACCCGAGATCGAGGCCGACACGCCCGAAGGCAGTGACACGGGTTTTTTGCCGATACGAGACATTATACCCTCCTCAGAATACGGTGCAGAGCACTTCGCCACCAACGTTGGCGGAGCGTGCTGCTGCATCGGACATGACACCTTTCGGCGTGGAAACGATCGAAACGCCAAGGCCGTTACGGACCGAAGGAATGTCCTTCACGCCCAAATAGACCCGACGGCCCGGCTTCGAGACGCGCTTCAGGTCACGAATGACCGGAGTGCCTTCGAAGTACTTCAGGCTGATCGTCAGTTCGCCCTGACCGTTTTCGGTCGTGGCCTTATCATAACCGCGGATGTAGCCCTCATCGAGCAACACATCCAGAACCCAGGCGCGCAGCTTGGAAGCTGGCGTCTTTACAGTCGACTTGCCACGCATTTGTGCGTTGCGGATACGCGTCAGCATATCGCCGAGAGGATCGTTCATCATCATATCCCGATCTCCTTACCAGCTGGACTTGACCATGCCGGGGATCTGACCAAACGAGGCCAGTTCCCGCAACATGATGCGCGAGAGTTTGAGCTTGCGATAATACGCATGCGGACGGCCCGTCAGCTGGCAACGGTTGTGCAACCGCGATGCCGCCGAATTGCGGGGCAGTGCCGACAGTTTAAGCTGCGCTTTGAAACGCTGCTCCATCGGAAGCTCTTTGTTCTGAACGACTTCTTTCAAAGCGGCACGCTTGGAAGCATAGACCTTCACAAGGTGTTCGCGTTTGACTTCGCGTTCGATCATGGATTTCTTAGCCATATCTCTTTCCTCCGCGATCAGCTGGTGAAGGGCATGTTGAAATGCTTCAACAGTGCCTTTGCTTCCGCGTCAGTCTTCGCGGTGGTGCAGATGATGATGTCCATGCCAAGCACTTCATCGACTTTGTCGAATTCGATCTCGGGGAACACGATCTGTTCCTTCAGGCCCATCGCGTAATTGCCACGACCATCAAACGAGGTGCCTTTCACGCCGCGGAAGTCGCGAACGCGGGGCAAAGCGATGGTGATCAGGCGGTCGAGGAATTCATACATGCGGTCGCCACGCAGGGTCACCTTGCAACCAAGCGGCATTTCTTCACGCACACGGAAACCAGCGATGGATTTCTTGGCGTGGGTGATGACTGCTTTTTGGCCGGCGATCAGCGTCAGCTCTTCTGCTGCTGCTTTCACCTTCTTGGTGTCCTTGACGGCTTCGCCAACGCCCATGTTGATCACGATCTTGTCCAGACGCGGGATCTGCATGTCGTTCTTGTAGCTGAATTCCGTCTTCAGGGCTGCGCGAACGCGTGCCTTGTATTCGGCCTTCAGGCGGGGGGTATAGG
>JBAVTI010000417.1:0-8519 GCA_049696055.1 Paracoccaceae bacterium
AAGCAGCGCTGATAGAACTCGGCCACGGTCTGGCGCTCCAGCTCATCGCATTTGTTCAGGAACGTCAGCCGGAACGCATAGCCGACATTGCGGAAAATCTCGGCATTCTGCGCCCAGGTGATCACGGTGCGCGGAGACATCACGGTCGAGAGATCGCCATTCATGAACGCGGTGCGGGTCAGATCGGCGACCGTCACCATCTGGCTCATGGTCTTGCGGCCTTTTTCGGTATTGTAATGCGGGTTCTTCGACAGAACGATCGCCACCTCGGCATCATGGCTTAGATAGTTCAACGTCGCCACCAGTGACCAACGGTCCATCTGCGCCTGGTTGATCTGCTGCACGCCGTGGTAAAGCCCGGTGGTATCCCCCAAACCAACCGTGTTCGAGGTGGCGAACAGGCGGAAATACGGGTTCGGGGTGATGATCTCGTTCTGATCCAGCAGGGTCAGCTTGCCGTCATGCTCCAACACGCGCTGGATCACGAACATCACGTCCGCCCGGCCCGCATCATATTCGTCAAACACAATCGCCACCGGATTGCGCAGCGCCCAAGGCAAAATCCCCTCGTGGAATTCGGTCACCTGCTTGCCATCGCGCAGCTTGATCGCATCCTTGCCGATCAGATCGATCCGGGAAATATGACTGTCCAAATTCACCCGCACACAGGGCCAGTTCAACCGCGCCGCCACCTGCTCGATATGCGTCGATTTTCCGGTGCCGTGATAGCCTTGAATCATCACCCGCCGATTATAGGCAAAGCCCGCCAGAATCGCCAACGTGGTGTCAGGATCAAACTTGTAGGTTGCGTCAATTTCCGGCACCCGGTCGGCGCGGTCGGCAAACCCCTTGACCTTCATATCGGTATCAATCCCAAAGACATCCCGCACGTCGATTTCTTCGGTGGGTTTCGCGTTCTGATCCAGCATTCCGTCCGCCTAATTTTGTAGCACCCACAGGGGGGCGATTGCCTCGATTTGTGGATCATATCGCCGGGGGGTGCAAGGGGCGCAGGGCGACTTCACGCATCTTCCCGGCGGTTCCCGATTGCGTGATGGCTGCAACTATTGCGCACGGCGTGCGTAGCTTGTGGCATAGGGTCGCGCAACGCCTGCCGCCCCGAGATGATCCGCACACAGGAGACCACCCTTATGCACCGAAGAACCCTGCTTTCCGGCGCCGCTATGCTGCTTGGGATCGCCAGTTTTGGCCGACCGCTGCGCGCCGAAGAAACCTTTGAGATCACCCTGACGCCCGCCGAATGGCAGGCCAAACTCTCGCCCGAGGCCTATGCCGTGCTGCGCGAGGAGGATACCGAGCGCGCCGGTTCCAGCCCCTTGGACAAGGAATACGGCAAGGGCATCTACGCCTGTGCGGGCTGCGATCTGCCAGTCTATGCGTCGGATGCCAAGTTCGATAGTGGCACCGGCTGGCCCAGCTTTTTCGAGCCGCTACCTAACGCCGTTGGCACCAAGTCCGACAACACCCTGTTCTCCACCCGCACCGAAGTGCATTGCCGCCGCTGCGGTGGCCACCTTGGCCATGTGTTCGACGATGGCCCGGCACCTACCGGAAAACGCTACTGCATGAATGGTGTGGCGCTGGTGTTCAAAGCGGCATAACGGTCGCATTGCCGCCGCCTTTGCCGCACGTTAGGTTGCGGCAAAGGAGCCGCGATGCCCCCAGTGATGCCCCCAGTCGCTAAGGACCAGGACCTGATCCTGTTTGATGCGCAATGCGTGTTCTGCTCGGGGTTTGCGCGCTTTATGCATGCCCGTGACACCGCGCACCGCTTTCGCTTTGTCACCGCGCAATCGGCGACGGGGCGCGCGCTTTACCAGCACCACGCCCTCGATCCAGACCTGATGGAGACCAATATCGTCATCGTGGATGGCATCGCTTATGTGAAATTGCGCGCCTTTGCCGCCGCGATGCGCAGTCTTGGCGCGCCATGGTCAGTTCTTGGCATGCTTGCCCATATTCCGCGCCGCCTTTCCGACTGGATTTATGACCGCATCGCGCGCAACCGCTACCGGTTTGGCCGTCACGCCTGCCCAATGCCGCCACCCGACCTGAAGGCCCGGCTGATTGAGTGATCTTGCCAAAGTTCTGGTGATCGGCGGTTACGGCGTGTTTGGCGCGCGCATCTGCATGGCGCTTGCCCGCGATCCCGCCATTGACCTGATCGTGGCCGGGCGCGATTCTGCCGCCGCCACCCGGTTTTGCGCCGAACATGGCGGCAAGCCGCTGGCGCTTGACCGCAATGCCGCCGATCTTGCCGCGCAGATCGCCACCCAAGCGCCATTTCTGGTGATCGACGCCGCTGGCCCGTTTCAATCCTACGGCACTGATCCCTACCGCCTTGCCGGTGCCAGCCTTGCCGCCGGGGCGCATTATTTCGACCTCTCCGATGATGCCGCCTTTACCCAAGGCATCACCGCACTTGATACGCAGGCGCGCGCCGCCAATCTGGTTGCGCTGTCGGGCGTGTCATCCGTGCCCGCTCTGTCATCCGCAGCGGTCGAGGCCCTGATCCCCGGCCTGCACGACATTCACCTGATCGAAAGCACCATCCTGCCCGGCAACCGCGCCCCGCGTGGCCTGTCGGTGATGCGGGCCATTCTCGCCCAAACAGGCACACCCCTGACCCTCTGGCGCGGCAATCGTCCTGAAACGGTTCCGGGGTGGAGCGACGCCCATCCTGTTGCCCTTACCCTGCCGGGCCTCCCGCCACTTCCCTTGCGCCGCGCCAGCCTGATCGGCGCCCCGGATCTGACGCTGTTTCCCGCCCGCTACCACGCCCGCTCGGTGGTCTTTCGCGCCGGGTTAGAGCTGCCGATCATGCACCAAGGCCTGCACGCGCTGTCACTATTGCCTCGCCTTGGCCTGCTGCGAACCCTTGCCCCGCTTGCCCCTGCGTTGAAATGGCTGGCCGACCGCCTGCACCGCTTTGGCACCGATCGCGGTGGCATGCGGGTGCGGGTGCTGGGCCAAACCGCCATGGGTGCGCCGCAGTGCCGCGACTGGACCCTGATTGCGGGCGCTGGCGATGGCCCGCATATCCCCGCCATTCCCGCCCGGGTGCTGACAGCCCGGCTGCGGGCAGGCACCTTGCCCCCCGGCGCACGTCCCTGTTTGGGCGAGTTCACTTTGGCCGAGGCGACAGCCATGATGCAGGGCCTTGATATCACGGCAGGGATATCCACGACCCCGATGCCTTTCCTGTTCGCCACAGTCCTTGGCAACGCAGATTTCGCCGCCCTTCCCGCGCCGCTTCGCGACCTGCATAGCGTGCTTCATTTCCGACGCTGGAACGGCAGGGCGCGCATTACCCGTGGCACCAACCCGGCCGCGCGCCTTGTCGCCACCCTGATGCGTTTCCCCCCGGCGTCCAGCGATACCCCGGTCAAGGTCACCATGCGGCGTACAGGTGAAACCGAGATTTGGACCCGCACCTTCGCCAACCACCGCTTCCGCTCGTATCTAACACCCCTGCCGCACGGCATGTCCGAACGCTTTGGCCCGCTCAGTTTTACCATCGGCCTTGCCGTGGCAAACGGGCAAATCACCTACCCGGTGACAGCAGGGCGCGCTCTTGGCCTGCCGCTGCCGCGCTGGCTGCTGCCGCATAGCAACACCACCGAAGCCATAGATGCCATGGGCCGCGCCACCTTTGACGTGGCCCTATCGCATCCGCTGATCGGCCTTATCGTGCGCTACCAAGGCTGGCTTACACCCGACGATCCGGCTTAATCCCTGAAATACCGGCTGTCCTTGATCTGATCCCAAGCCCAGACTACCTCTTGCAAACGGTCCTCGTCATCGCGGTTGCCGCCGTTCATGTCAGGATGAAGATCCTTGACCAACGATTTGTATTGCTTGCGAATTTCCGGCTTGGTCCAGGTGTCGCGCGCATCCAGAATCTCCAGCGCCTTGCGGTCATTCGGCGGCAGCTTGCGGGTTGATGTGTTCACCGTGCGACCCGGATTTTGCGTGGCATTGCTGCCCAAAATCTCGATCGGGTCATTCACCCCCAGCCGCGACCACGCGCGCCCCTCATCCGGGCGTTTGCCAAAGGGCTGCGTCTCGCGGCCCCAGACCCGGTCCTTATCCAGAAACTTCTGGAAATCATCATCCGAGGTGCCCTGGAAGAAATTCCACTTCAAATTGTATTCCCGGATGTGCTCTTTGCAGAACCAGAAAAACTCGTCCAGCAAATCGGGTGATTTCGGCGCGCGGTACACCCCCGCCTCTTTGCAGTCGGGAAACTCGCACATCCGGGTCGAGGTCTCAAATGCGCCAGACATGCCCCGCCGCCCAACCTTGCGTTTCTTCTTGTCAGAAGACACGCGGATATCAAATTCAAAGGGTGGTTTCATCTGGCTTGCCTTTCCGACTCGGAGGCGAGAGTTTACGGCATTACGCGCGGGATTGAAGGGGAGAAGCGACGAAATGACGATTGCAGATGAAATTCGTGAACGGCTGACCGTGGCTTTCACCCCCGATAGCCTTGAAATTCAAGATGATAGCGAAAAACATCGCGGCCATGGCGGTTGGCGCGAAGGCGGGCAGACGCATTTCACCGTGATCATCCGCGCCGCTCAATTCGCGCCGATGACCCGGATCAACCGCCACCGCGCCATCCACGCAGCCCTGGGGCCAGACCTGACCAGCCGCATTCATGCCCTTGCATTGGATATCGGCTGATTTCTTCTGTTCCTAAATATCCCCCGCGGAGCGTCCAACCCCTGAAAACCGGGCGTCCCCGCCAATAGGGCCACCCGCCCCGCTGTCAGTGCGCCGCGCGCTTTGCCTTCAACTCCAATCTGCGCGCATGCAGCACGGGTTCGGTATAGCCCGACGGCTGTACCCGGCCTTTGAACACCAGATCACAGGCCGCCAGATACGCAATGCTGTCAAATCCCGGCGCCATCGGTCCATAAGTCGGATCGCCTGCATTTTGCCGATCGACCACCGCCGCCATCTTGCGCATCGCCGCCACCACCTGCACCTCTGACACGATGCCATGGTGCAGCCAGTTGGCCACATGCTGGGCCGAGATCCGGCAGGTCGCGCGGTCTTCCATCAGGCCGACATCATTCAGATCAGGCACCTTAGAGCATCCTACGCCATGGTCGATCCAGCGCACGACATAGCCCAGAATTCCCTGACAGTTGTTTTCAACCTCGCGCAGAACCTGTGCTTCGGTCCATTTGCGATAGGTCGCCAGCGGCACCTCAAGCAGCGTATCGACATAGGCCCGGCGCCCGCCTGCCGCCAATCGCTTTTGCACGGCGAAAACATCAATCCGGTGGTAGTGCAACGCATGCAACGTCGCCGCAGTGGGCGAGGGCACCCAGGCGCAATTCGCCCCGGCCTTGGGGTGCTCGATCTTCTGCTCCAGCATCGCGGCCATCAGATCGGGCATCGCCCACATGCCTTTGCCGATCTGTGCGCGCCCAGACAGCCCACATTCCAGCCCGATATCGACGTTCTGGTTTTCGTAGCCGATGATCCAGCCCTTGCGCTTGATGAAATCCTTGCGGCTAAACGGCCCGGCCTCCATCGAGGTGTGTATCTCGTCGCCGGTGCGGTCCAGAAACCCGGTATTAATGAATGCAATCCGGTGTTGTGCGGCGCGGATACATTCCTTCAGGTTCACGCTGGTGCGGCGTTCTTCATCCATCACGCCCAGCTTGACGGTGTTGCGCGAAAGCCCCAGAACATCTTCGACATGGTCGAAAATTTCGCAGGCAAAGGCCACTTCTTCGGGTCCATGCATCTTGGGCTTCACCACATAAACCGATCCCAGAACCGAATTGCGCAGGCCATCGGACTTTTTCAGATCATGCAGCGCGATCATCGTGGTGATCATCGCATCCATCAGGCCTTCGGGCACCTCGCGGCCCTCGGCGTCTAAGATCGCGGGGTTGGTCATCAGATGCCCGACGTTGCGCACCCACAACAACGCCCGCCCCTTGACCGTGACCACGCCGCCGTTTGGCGCGGTGTAAACCCGGTCCGGGTTCAATCGCCGTTCCACCGCCTGCCCGGCCTTTTCCAAAACCGCCGTCAGATCGCCCTTCATCAAGCCAAGCCAGTTGGCATAGGCCCCCACCTTGTCCTCGGCATCGACGCAGGCCACCGAATCCTCGCAATCCATAATGGCCGAAACCGCGCTTTCCAGCTGCACATCCGCCAGACAGGCCTGATCGCGGCTGCCAATGAAATGCGCGCGGTCAAACACCAGTTCCACATGCAAGCCGTTGTTGCGCAGCAATACGGCATCAGGTGCCTTCGGGTTGCCCTGATAGCCCACAAATTTCTCTGGGTTAACCAGCGGCATCTCATCCACCAACAGCGCGCCATCCTTGACGTAATAGCGCCGCACATCGGCATGGCTTGCGCCGTGAATGGCAAAGGCTTCGTCCAAAAACACCCGTGCCCGCGCCACCACCCGCGCGCCGCGCCCGCGTTCATATCCGCCCGCAGGCGGCGCACTTCCCATCGCATCGGTGCCGTAAAGGCAGTCATAAAGGCTGCCCCAGCGCGCGTTGGCGGCGTTTAGCGCATAGCGGGCATTGGTGATCGGCACCACCAATTGCGGCCCCGGAACGCTGGAAATCTCGGGGTCAACATTGGTCGTATCTATTTTGAAATCCGGCCCCTCGGGCAGCAGATACCCGATCTCTTCCAGAAACGCCTTATAGGCCGCCGCATCAAAAGCCTGCCCGCGGCGCGCCACATGCCAGCCGTCAATTGCCGTTTGCAATTCTTCGCGGCGCGCCAGAAGGGCGCGGTTCTTTGGGGCAAGGGCTGCAACCGCGGCGGCAAAACCGGCCCAGAACTGATCCGTCGTAACCCCGGTGCCGGGCAGGGCGGCTTGGTCAATGAAATCCACCAGCCGGCGGTCAACGGCAAGTCCGTGTTTGGCGATCCGTTCCGACATGGCAAACTCCGGGCTAAGGGCAAGCTGTATACTTTGGCACACAATTAAGGCGAATTCCCCGATTAGGCAAATAAATCAGCCCCCCGGTTACTCTCGTCCTGCGAAATCAGTTTCAGTCAATTCCTGAAACCGAAAGTTAGCTTATCCGCTAAGTTATACTTGCGATTCTTCCAATCGTGTGAATACTAAGCTGCATGACTAAACATTCACCCGACCTTAACCTCATCTTCCAAGCCCTGTCCGACCCCACCCGCCGCGCCATGCTGGCCCGCCTGATGGATGGTCCGGCCCCGGTCACCACTTTGGCGCAGCCCACGGGCATGGCGCTGCCGACGGTGATGCGCCATCTTTCCGTACTCGAAGAGGCGGGCCTGATCGCCTCGGTCAAACAGGGCCGAATCCGTCTGTGCCACGCCCGCCCCGAAACCATCCTGGCGACGGAACACTGGCTTTCCACCCAACGCGCACTTTGGGAAGGGCGTGCCGATCGGTTGGAGGCCTATGTTGCCACCCTATTAAAGGATCAAAAACATGACACTTGACCCTGATACCGATCTTGTCCTGACACGGGATATCAAAGCGCCCCGCGCGCTGTTGTGGGCTTGCTGGACCACGCCCGAACATCTGGTGCATTGGTTCGTGCCAAAACCGCACCGGGTGACCGCTTGCACGCTTGACCTTCGGGTGGGCGGGGCTTTCAACACCACCTTTGATGTGGATGGCAACATCATGGAAAACAACGGGGTTTATCTTGAGGTGATCCCTAATGAAAAGCTTGTCTTCACAGATACTTATACCGAAGGCTGGAAACCTGCGCCCGAGCCTTTCATGACCGCAATCCTGACCTTTGAAGACCTCGGAAATGGCACCACCCGGTATACGGCCGTCGCGCGCCACCGCTCGAAAGAGGCGGCACTCACTCACAAGGAAATGGGCTTTTTCGATGGCTGGGGCACCGTGGCCGACCAACTCGAAGCTTATGCACGGGGGCTATAATGCGGGATCGTCAAATCACCCTCACCCGTCTGATCGCCGCCCCGCAAGCCATGGTCTGGGCCGCATGGACCAACCCCGACTTGCTGCCCAATTGGTTCGGCCCCGAAGGGTATTCCTGCAAAACCAAGGAAATAGCCCTGCACCAAGGCGGCATCTGGCGCTTTGACATGATCGCCCCCGACGGCACGATTTTTGCCAACCGCCACCGCTACACCCTGTCAGACCCGCCGCATCGGCTGCATTTCCTGATGGATGATGACAGCGACGCCTCTGCCCCCAAGGAGGTCGAAGTTACCCTGAGTGCAGAAGGCGACGCCACGCGCCTGATCATGTGCATCACTTTTCCCACCGCCGCCGCCCGTGCCGAAGCCGAAAGCTACGGCGCAGAGGAACTCGGCTACACCACTCTGGCCAAACTCGCCGCGATGGTCGAACGCTAGCCGCGCCCCCCCCCTTGCTGCCCCAGTAACGATCCGGTGCCAACCTCACGTCACCCAACACTTTGCGTCAACCGAAAACCGACCACACTGCGCACGATCCGTTTGCGGCAAGTCTGATTGCCGGCGCATCCTGT
>JBAVTI010000418.1:0-4487 GCA_049696055.1 Paracoccaceae bacterium
CCACCGCCAAACTGGCGAAACGTCTGGCGGAAAAACAAGGCAAGCGCGTTCTTCTGGCCTCGCTCGACACCAACCGCCCCGCCGCGATGGAACAGCTGCAGATCCTTGCCGCTCAGGTCGGCGTCGACAGCCTGCCCATCGTCAAGGGCGAGTCCGCCGTCCAGATCGCCAAACGCGCGAAAACTCAGGCCACCATGGGCGGCTATGACGTGCTGTTCCTCGATACCGCGGGCCGCCTGCATATCGACGAAGTCCTGATGGACGAAATTCAGGCGGTGCGCGACATCGCCCAGCCGCGCGAAACCCTGCTGGTCGTGGATGGCCTGACCGGTCAGGATGCCGTCAACGTCGCAACCGAATTTGACGGCAAAGTTGGCATCACCGGCGTCGTGCTGACCCGGATGGATGGCGACGGTCGCGGCGGTGCGGCGCTTTCCATGCGCGCCGTGACAGGCAAGCCGATACGCTTTGTCGGCCTTGGCGAGAAGATGGACGCGCTGGAGACCTTTGAGGCCGAGCGCGTCGCGGGCCGCATTCTGGGCATGGGTGATATCGTCGCCCTTGTTGAACGCGCGCAGGAAACCTTCGAGGCTGAACAAGCCGAACGCATGATGAAGCGGTTCCAAAAGGGCCTGTTCAACATGAACGATCTGCGCGCGCAGTTGGAACAGATGCTAAAGATGGGCGGTATGCAGGGCCTGATGGGCATGATGCCGGGCATGGGCAAAATGTCCAAAGCCGCCGCCGAAGCGGGCTTTGATGACAAAATGCTGCGCCGCCAGATCGCCCTGATCCAGTCGATGACCAAACGCGAACGCGCCAACCCCGATCTGATGGCCGCCAGCCGCAAGAAGCGCGTTGCCACCGGTGCGGGTCTCGAGGTGTCGGAACTGAACCGCCTGCTGAAACAGCACAAGCAGATGGCCGACATGATGAAGAAAATGGGCAAGGGCGGCATGATGAAGCAGGCCCTGAAACAGATGGTCGGTCGCGGCGGCCCCGGTGCCGACCTTGACCCCTCGAAAATGGACCCCGCCGCGATGCAGGCCGCCGCCGATGCGATGAAGGGCAAACTGCCAAGTGGCATGGGCGGTATGGGTGGCTTTCCCGGCATGGGGGGCGGGCTGAAACTGCCTTCCGGTCTGTCTGGATTGGGGTTCGGCAAGAAAAAATGATTGCCCCAACCCTCCACACCAAACCCTTGACGCAGTGGTTGGCCGTGCTGGCTGATTTCGGCCTGCGCCAGAATCCCGCCAAAATCCGGCCCGCAAACCTATGGCGCAAAGCCATACGTAAAACATACGCGCACCATACCCTTCCGAGGCCGCTATGACCGACGCAAAAGCTGATCTGTCGGGCCGCGCGCAGGCGCTGCTTAAAGACCACCGCGACAGCATCGACCGGCTGGATGCGATTTTGCTTTATACCCTTGCAGAGCGGTTCAAGCAGACTCAGGCCGTGGGGCGTCTCAAGGCCGAACATGACTTGCCGCCTTCCGATCCGGCCCGCGAAGCCCGCCAGATCGAGCGGCTGGAATGGTTGTCGAAAGAGGCCGATCTCGACCCCGAATTTGCCAAAAAATTCCTGACCTTCATCATCTCCGAAGTTATCAGGCATCACGAAAAACTACAGAAATAACAACCTCTTGCGGTGCGTGAAATCACGCACCCTACCCAAAAAACCAAGGAGACTATGCTATGTCCATGAAAATCCGTCTTGCCCGTGGTGGTTCCAAAAAGCGTCCACACTACGCCATCGTTGCCACCGACAGCCGCATGCCGCGCGATGGCCGTTTCCTTGAAAAGCTGGGCACCTACAACCCGTTGCTGGCCAAAGACGCCGAAGGCCGTATCACCATGAACCTCGAGCGCATCCAGTATTGGATCGGTCAGGGCGCACAGCCAACCGACCGTATCGCGCGCTTCCTTGAAGCTGCTGGAATCATTGCGAAAAAAGTTCGCAACAACCCCAAGGCTGCGGTTCCGGGCAAGCGTATGACCGAGATGGCGGCCAAGAAAGCGGCCCGCGCTGCTGCTCCGGCGGCCGAGTGATCGGAGGCTGCCGTGAAAGGCAGCTATACCTCTGAATTTACAGAGGAATTGATGGATCTGATGCAATGGCGGCGCGACGTGCGCCGCTTTCGCGCCGATCCCGTCGAGGCAGCGGTTCTTGACCGCTGCCTTTTGGCATTTGGTCTGGCCCCTTCGGTTGGCCTTTCCGAACCATGGCGGGTCATCCGGGTTGAATCGGCTGAAGCCAAATCCGCCGCCATCGCCAATTACCGCGCCGCGAACGCCACCGCCTTGGCCGGATACGATGATGAAAAATCCAAACTTTACAGCCAGTTAAAGCTTTCCGGTATGCAAGAAGCCCCGGTGCATCTGGCGATTTTCTGCGATGATGCCACCCCCAAAGGCCATGGCCTTGGCGCCACCACCATGCCCGAAACCCGCACCTATTCGGTCGTGGGGGCCATTACCCTGTTCTGGCTTGCCGCCCGCGCTCATGGCCTTGGCGTCGGTTGGGTGTCGATCCTTGATGCTGTGCAACTCACCCGCGATCTGCACGTCCCCGACACTTGGAAACTGATAGGTTATCTTTGCGTGGGCTACCCGGAAACTGCTGAAAACACACCAGAATTAGAGCGGGCGGGCTGGGAACAACGCGCCAAACACCTGTGGATGGAGACCCGATAATGACCGACCGTATCTGTGTTGGGGCCATTGCAGGCTCGTTCGGCGTCAAGGGCGAAGTGCGGCTGAAATCGTTTTGCTCTGATCCCGAAGCTTTGGCCAGCTATGGCCCGCTGTTCACCGAAGACGGCAAGCGCAGCTTTACCGTCAAATTGACTCGCGCTGTCGCCGGTGGCCTTGGCGCGCGGCTAAGCTCGGTGGAAACCAAAGAACAAGCCGATGCTCTGCGCGGCGTAAGCCTTTATGTTGACAGAACAAAATTGCCATCTCTGCCCGATGACGAATACTATCACACCGACCTGATCGGCCTCGAAGTCCGCGATACTGGCGGCGTTTTGGTCGGCAAAGTCGTTGGCGTTCACAACCACGGTGCCGGTGATTTGCTCGAAATTATGGGTTCGGGCATGAAATCTGCCCTATTGTTGCCATTTACGCATGCAATCATCCCCACTGTAGACCTGTCCGCAGGCCGTATCGTTGCAGATTTGCCCGAAGGGCTGGACTAGCGGCGCATCACGCGTCACTGTGAGAAAAAAACAGGCGATGAGGAAGAGCATGCAAAACCGCCTTAGAATGTTGATGGGGGCGACAGCTCTCTTGTATTTTGGTCCGCTTTTGGCGGGCTTGGGTAATTTTGGCTGGGCTATAGTGCCGGTCTTTGCCGCGATTTTTGTATTGTGGCTGGTGATCTTGCGCCCGCAGGAATGGCCGCGCAGCATGGCCGATTGGCAGCGCCCCGAGGCACTGGTTGCCCTTGCCGCGCGTGGTGCCGTGCAGCTGTTGCTGGTCGCCGTCTGCTTTGGCATTGGCCGCGGCCTTGGGGGTGTGCTCGGTGCCATGCCGCCGTTTCCGGTGATGCTGCCGATCGCGGTGTCGTTCCTGTCGATCCCGCTTGCCCGTCTGATTTGGGATCCATGGAAGGCCGCACAGATCGACACCTTCGCCGAAGGCGATCTGCCGCCGGTCGAAAATTCCAACCCGATCGTCGGCGATACCACGCCGGCCCATGCCATGGTTGATCCGCTGTGTAATCTGCCCGCCGATGTCTCCGAGGCTGATCTTGACGCCCATCTTGCCGCCATGGCCCCGCATATTTCGCATCAGGCCTTGCTCGAGGCCTTGGTGGCGCGCGCCTCGGGCGATACCGCCTCGCGGTCTGGTCAAAAGGCGTTGATGATCCATGCCACCAAACCCGCTGTGGCCGACGTGCTGCAAGGGGCCGGTGCGCCGACGCTGGCGTTTCAAATCGCGGGCCAAGATGATGAATTGCTTGATCTGTTTGCCCGCCGTTGCACCGATCTTATTCATCAGGATGCTGACGCTTGGGGCGATTGCCCATCGTCGGATTTGTTGCGGGATGCGGCCGCATCGCACCCCACCGCCGCGCTGGCGACGCTGGCGGATGCCTTGGATGCCGCCGAACCGGCCGCAGCCTGAAACCCCTCCGAACCTTACAATTCGCCCGAACCAAGGGCGAATTGTGATTTCCGCTAACCAAAAAACCCATTAGAAGCGCCGGATGACCGATGCACCCGACGATAAACCGAAATCCCATGGCCGCCTGACCATTTCGGCGTCTATCAAGCCGCGCGATCTGATGGCAGAACAGCGCATCAAGGGCGCCTGGACTGCCAAGATCATCACCCTGTTCCCCGAGGCTTTCCCCGGCACGCTTGGCCTAAGCCTGACTGGCAAGGCGCTGGATTTCGGCCTTTGGGCGCTGGAATCCATTGATCTGCGTCCCTTTGGCGAGGGGCGGCACAAGAATGTCGATGACAGCCCCGCAGGCGGTGG
>JBAVTI010000419.1:0-6903 GCA_049696055.1 Paracoccaceae bacterium
CTGTTCCTCATTCTATCGGGTCAGACCACTTGTAGTCTGGTTTCGCAAACGCAACGATCCCGTTCTTTGCCTGTGGTCTGACCCGCCTTTTTGCCCTTATGCCGCGTCATGCTTGCTGATCAACCCATACGTCTCGGGCCGCCGGTCGCGCCATGTGCCCCAGCTTTGACGGTAGCTGCGGGTGGCATCGAGGTCGATCTTGGCGGTCAAATGGGTCTCATCCGTCCGGTTCGCCTCGGTCAGCATCGCCCCCGTATGGTCGGCGATAAAGGACGATCCGTAGAAGGTCATCTCAAGGTTCGGCCCCTTTTCCAACCCCACACGGTTTGACGCCACCACCGGCACCATATTGGCTGCCGCATGGCCTTGCATGGTGCGTTGCCAGTGGCCCGAAGAATCGATCTCGGGGTAGCCCGGTTCGGTGCCGATGGCGGTCGGGAACAGCAGCACTTCGGCCCCCAGAATTGCCAGCAACCGCGCCGTTTCGGGGAACCATTGATCCCAGCAGATGCCGCAACCAACCTTTGCAAACCGGGTGTCGAAGACCTTGAAGCCGGTATCGCCGGGGGTGAAGTAGTACTTCTCCTCATACCCCGTCGCATGGGGGATATGGGTCTTGCGGTAGTTGCCCATCACAGACCCATCGGCGTCGATCATCGCCAGCGAGTTGAAAAACGTGTTCCCCGCCGCCTCATAGTAGCTGATCGGCAGCACCACGCTCAGCCGCTTGGCCAGCGTGGAAAAGTGCTGCACCGCGCGGTCAGCCTCCAGCGGTTTGGCATAGCGCTGAAAGCCATAGTCCTTTTCGATGCAGAAATAGGGCGTCTGGAACAGTTCTTGCAACAAGATGATCTGCGCGCCGTCTTCGGCGGCCGCTGTAACCTGTTCTTCGGCCTTTTGGATGTTGTCATCCAGATCCCAGGAACAGGCCATCTGGGTGGCGGCGAGTGTCACGATTGCCATAAACGATCTCCTTTAGTTCATCAGTTTCGTCCAGACCTTGTCGATCAGGGCCGTAGCCTCGGGCGAACAGGTCGGGATAAACTCGGGGGCCGGCGCACCCGCTGGCGGATTGATTTCGGGCGCGGCGGCCAAAGCGGGTTCGATAAACGCCACGGACCCTTTGATGCCGTTGGAATAGCGCGCATAATTGGTGATCATCGCGGCGTTTTCCGGGGCCATGGCAAAGTTGATGAACGCCTTGGCATTGTCCAGATTGGGTGCGCCCTTGGCCACGGCGAGGTTATCCATCCAGCCGGTATAGCCCTCTTTCGGATAAACATAGACGATGCTGGGCTTTTCATCCCGCGCCCGCATGGCATAGCCATTCCAGCTCATAGAGACCACAGCCTCGCCCGATACCAGCAGTTCCTTGGTCTCGCTGTCATAGGATTTGACCCATTCCTTCTGCGTCTCCAGCAATTCCAGCACCCGCTTCATGTCATCGGGGCTTTCCGAACAGCGGGGGATGCCCAGATAGCGTTCGGCCATGTTGATCACATCATTCATGTCGCGCAACATGTTGATGCGTCCCTTCACGTCCTCGGCAGGGGCGAACAGCACGGCAAGCGAGGAATAATCCCCCGTCACCACGGCGGTATCCACGGCGAATGCCGTCGAGCCCCAGGCCCAGGGGGCGGAATATTCGCGTTTGGGGTCCCAATACACCTCGCGCCATTTGTCATCGACATGGGCAAAGTTGGGCATGGCAAAGACGTCGATCTTTTCGACCATACCCTCGCTGATCAGCACCTGCATGGTGGCATCGCCCGGCACGATGATGTCATAGCTGCCACCGCCCGCACGCAGCTTGGCGATCATCGTCTCCATGCTGTCATAGCTGTCAATATGGACTTTGACGCCAAACTCGGCCTCGAACTTGGCGACCAGGTCGGGGGGCGTGTATTCGCCCCAAGAGTAGATGTAGAGATCCCCTTCGGCGAGTGCGGGGGCCGCGGTCAACAAGAGGATGGCAAGGGCGCGCATGTGACTTCCTTTCAGGGTTTAGGTTTTGTGGCGGCCAAACAGGGCCGAGGCGATGACGACAAGGGTTGAAGCAAGGACCATTAGCGACGACACCGCGTTGACTTCGGGTGTGATGCCAAGGCGCAGCATCGAATAGATGTGGACAGGAAGCGTGGTCGATCCGGGGCCGGAGAGCATCGACGAGATGATGAAATCATCAAGGCTGACGATGAAGGCCAAAAGCCAGCCCGAGATCAGGCCGGGGGCCAAGAGTGGCAGCGTGATCAGCGCAAATCGCCGCCACGGCCGGGCGTAAAGATCGGCGGCGGCGGCCTCTAGCGCCGGGTCCATCGAGACGAGGCGGGCTGCGATGGGCAGATAGGCGAAGGGAATGCAGAAGGTGGTGTGGGCGATCACCAGCGCCGGAAAGCCAAGGCCAAGGCCGATGCTGGAGAAGAAGATCAGCGTTGCGATGGCGGTGACGATTTCCGGCACCATCAGGGGGAAGTTCAGCACGGCATAGGCCCCGGCCTTCCGCTTGACCCGCATCCGCACCATCGCCAAAGCCGCCGCCGTGGCCATGATGGTGGCCGTTGACGCCGCGATCACCGCCAACAGCACCGAATTCAACGCTGCGCCGCCGATTTCCTCATTGGCAAAAACCGCGCTGTACCAGCGCAGCGAAAGCCCATCCAGCCGGCTGATCGACCGGCCTTCGTTGAAGGAATAGAGCATCAGGAACAGGATCGGCGCGTAAAGGAAGGCTACCGCCAGCGTTGCCATCAGCCCAAAGCCCGGCAGGTTGCGGATGTCTTTCGCTCGGGTGTCGAGCAGAGCCATCACGCCTCCTCCCGTGCCGCGCGGCGGGCAATGATGAACAGCGCGACAAGCGTCACCGCCATCAGGATGGTGGACAGCGCCGCCCCGAACGGCCAGTTGCGGCTGCCCTGAAACTGCATCCCGATCAGGTTGCCCAGCATCAGCGTCTTGCCGCCCCCCAGAATGTCGGGTGCCAGATACGACCCGATGCCGGGGATAAAGACCAAAAGCCCACCCGCGATCAACCCGGGCCGCAGGATCGGCAGGATCACGGCGAAAAACGCCTTACGGCGGTTGGCGTGCAGGTCATAGGCCGCCTCCAGCAGCGAGAAATCGAACCGTTCAATCGCGGCATACAGCGGCAGGATCATGAACGGCAGGAAGGATGACACCAGCCCCAACCCGATGGCAAAATTGTTGTAGGCTAGGGGCAACGGGCCGTCTGTCAGGCCAATGGATTGCAAAGCGCCGTTGATCGGACCTTCGTCGCGCAGGATCAACAGCAGCGCAATGGTGCGCACCAGCAGGTTTACCCAATAGGGCACCGTCACCAGCATCAGCCAAAACGACTTTTGCCCCGCTGGCCTTGTTGCGATGAACCAAGCCGTCGGCAGGCCGATGATCAGGCACAGGATCGTGGCAATACCTGCCTGAAGGACCGATCGGCCCAGGATCTTCAGGTAATCCGTGTTGAAGGACAGGCTGTCGTCGAAGATGTCGCGTTCGAACAGCAGCCGGATATAGGCTTCGGGCGAGGGTTCCCAGATCACGCCACCATATTGGGCCGGGGTCAGCACGGAGTAGACCGTAGTGATAGCAATCGGCAACGCCATGAAGATCAGGATGGTGGCAATCGCCGGGGTCAACAGCCATGCGGGTTTCATGACGCCAGCACCCGAACAGCGCCCGGTTCCGGCCGGATGCAGACCGCGTCGCCGGGCGCGAAATCCTGCGCGCCGCGCACACCGCCGCGCGGCAGGGTGACATGCAACGGCACCTCGGCCCCATCCAGACGGAACGACAATTCGTTGCCCATGTAGATCCGCTCGACCACCCGCAGCGGCCCTAGATCTCCGGGTTGCCGTGCCACCTCGGCCACCAAGCCCAGCCGTTCGGGCCGGATCGCCAGCGTCACGGCATCGCCCACTGCACCCGCAGCCGGAATCACCCCCAGCCCGACCGCTTGCGCCCCATCTGGTCCGATCCGCGCCGGGATCAGGTTCGCCCCTCCAATGAAATCGGCGACAAAGCGGTTTGCCGGGGCCTCATAAATCTCCTCGGGCCGGCCAATCTGCTGGATACGCCCGCCCTGCATCACGGCGATGCGGTCCGACATCGCCAGCGCTTCGTCCTGATCATGGGTGACAAAGACAAAGGAAATACCGGTTTCGCGCTGCAACGCCTTCAACTCGGACCGCATCCGTTGCCGTAGTTTGGCGTCCAGCGCCGACAAGGGTTCGTCCAGCAGCAGGATCTTCGGCCCCGGTGCCAGCGCCCGCGCAAGGGCCACACGCTGCTTTTGTCCCCCCGAAAGCTGGTCAGGTCGGCGCGCATCCATCCCCTCTAGCCCGACAAGCGCCACCATCCGGGCCACCGTCGCGGCAATCTCGAGTTTAGGCCGCCCAAGCATCCGCAGGGCAAAACCGATGTTCTGCGCCACGGACAGATGCGGAAACAAGGCGTAGTGCTGAAATACCGTGTTAACCGGGCGATCTTCGGGCGGCAGCCCGGCGACATCGCGCCCGAAGATGGCGATCTGCCCGTTGGTCGGTTGGTCAAAGCCGCCGATCAGGCGCAAAAGCGTGGTCTTGCCACAGCCCGACGGCCCCAGCAGGGTGAAAAACTCATTCTTGGCGATGGTCAGATCGACATGGCTCAGCGCATGGTGCGCGGCTGCGCCCTTGCCATAAACCCGGGCCAGCCCAACCAACTTGCATGCGTCCTGAACGTCCGACAAAGCCTGTCACCCAAATAGATTGCCCAAGGCTGAACTGTGCACATCCGGTTGGGTCGCTGTCATGTTCCCAAGAATGGGTATGCCAAGCAGGCGGCAACTGGTCTGAAACCCGACGTCATCGTGTACCAGTGATGTCCAAGACTGTGGCTCTTCGCGGATTCGAGGTGCGACCGAATGTCCGAATTAGGATCTGCTGTCGCAATGTCGCGATGGCCACTTTGGGCCGACAGCCCGTTTATCGTCCTGCGCAAGAATCTGGCAGCCATTGATCATGGAGTTGCCCCGCCCACTCCTCCGGAGACGGCTCCAGCACCCCCGCCAGCGTCACCTTTGCATCCCGCTTTCCCGCAACGATCGCCTCGACTGTCACGGGTGCCAGCAGCGTCAACCGCAACACACGGGTCATGTAGGACGGTGCGGTGCCTTCGTGGATGGCGAGATCACCGGTGGTGTCGAAGGCACCGCTTTCCAGCATGCGCTTCCAGTGGAAGGCGAGGGCTTTAATGATCGTGTTATCGAATTGTGCGCGGGGGGCGGTGGCACCTTCGGGCGTGACGGCCCGCGCACAACGCGACCGGAGTCATAAATAGGATTGCTCAAATCCTGCGCACCAAGCCTTCTGCAAAAACAACGCAGGCCGTCCAAGCCCCCAAAAATGCGATGTCCGCGGCGAGGCCCTTGGGAGGCTCTCCCGTGAGCAGGTAAATAGGGAAAAACACCATCGTCACGGCCGTAGCCCCTATCCCAATCGCATAGGCGCGGATCATCCAGTTGCGGTGACGGGTAAAATTCCGCTTGTAGATGGCCTGCATCGCAATAGCCAAAGCGACACCTAACCCGATTCCGAACAGCAACCGCCCACTGCTGATGGCCACCGAGTACGTGTCGGGAAAGCGCCAAAGCAGACCCAGCGAACTCAGTGAGATCATCGCCCCCGCTGCCACAAACAAGCGCCCCACAATGCGGTGCAAATGGCCGTATCTGGGCATCAAAGCACGACCAAACTGGATTGGTCCAAGGATACCAAACGTGGCACCGCCCAGCACATGCATGAAATGCCAGACGGGGGCGGCGCCCAGCCGCTCGCTGTCCTCAGGCAGGGCACCCAGTGGGATTTGAACCACTTGCACCAACGCCAAAAGGATCGTGAGCAGAGTACCAAAATACAATGCAACAGGCACGACAATGGGGCTTGTAAGACGACGAGTCATCTTGGCAATCCTTCCGAGGAGCAGAGGCGCGGGCAATCCTGATGTCGCTTTGCGCTTCTGTCGATGCGCGGCAGCACTTCGCGCATCAGCCAGATATAGTCGGCGGTTTCCGGCAACAGCCTAGAATTCATAGCGCATCCCGATCACGACCGATGTCAGGGTTTCGCGTTTGACGATGGGACTGTCGGTGACGCTTTCGGGCAGGAAACTGGTTTCCACGCCGCCCGTCAGCGAAACATGGTCTGCAAGGGCGTAACTGGCGTTGATGCTGATTGAAGGAATGACCGACTCCCCGACCCGATACGCCGCGAGCGACCCGCTCGCCTCGGCGGGAAGGACGCCATAACTGTATGTCGCAAGATCCGCGTCCATCCAGGTAGCACCCACCTTTGCACCGATCGTGAAGTGATCGGAAACGCTGAAGCCCTTCGAGAGCGAGGCATTCACGGCCATACCACCATGCGTGTCCGAGACGTCTTTAAGCGCCTCGAGTTCTGCCTCGAAATCACCGAAAGCGAAGCGCGCGGACAGGCCAGCTTCGATGGCGATATCACGTTTGAGCTGTTCAAGACCGGCGACATCGGCCGGGTCCGCGGCAAACCAGCGCGGTGCCAGCCGTGCCGAAAGCGTGAAGTCCCCTCTTTGGATGACTTCGAAGGTCAGGCCCGAGGTTCCGAAACTGAAACGATCGCCTTCGATCAGGAAGTCGGGGATTAGGCCGGTCTCGGTTCCGTCCTTGTCGAACGGTGACTGTCCAGCCCCCGCAAGAAGACCGATAGAATAGCGCAGGCCCTCAGCCTGCGCGCTGCCTGGGAGTGAAAAAACGCCAAGGGCGATCAGGAGTACCAGCCCCGGACCGGAGCTCGGGTGTTGTCTGGACGAATGCATTGCTGTTTCCTTATACTTGCATGGTAAGTTAAAGCGCTACCGCTATAACTTACACTGTAAGTA
>JBAVTI010000420.1:0-3755 GCA_049696055.1 Paracoccaceae bacterium
GACCAACGGCCCTTCTGCTGACACCCGCGCCGATATATTCGGCGGCGATATCAAACAGATGAACGACCCCCAGCCGATGTCGAAAATCCTGAACTGGACGATGACCCACCTCATGCTCCAGCACCCCGAGATTGTGATGATGGGCGAGGATGTCGGCCGCAAAGGTGGCGTCTACGGTGTCACCCAGAAACTCCAGCAACGCTTTGGCGCTGATCGGATGATCGACACCTTGCTCGATGAACAATCCATTCTGGGCCTCGCCATCGGCATGGCCCAGAACGGCTTTATCCCGATGCCCGAGATCCAATTCCTCGCCTATTTGCACAATGCCGAGGATCAACTTCGGGGCGAAGCCGCCACCCTGCCGTTCTTTTCCAACGGCCAATACACCAACCCGATGGTGCTGCGCATCGCGGGGTTGGGCTACCAAAAGGGTTTTGGCGGCCACTTCCACAATGACAATTCCGTGGCCGTGCTGCGCGATATTCCCGGCCTGATCCTCGCTTGCCCCTCCAACGGCACCGATGCCGCCAAGATGCTGCGCGAATGCGTGCGCTTGGCGCGCGAGGAACAGCGGGTCGTCGTCTTCCTTGAACCCATCGCCCTTTACCCGATGCGCGATCTGCACACCGATAAAGACGCCGCTTGGATGTGCAACTACCCCGCCCCCGATCAAACCATTCCGTATGGCGAGGTCGGCATTCATGGGAGCGGCACCGATCTTGCCATCGTCACCTTCGCCAACGGCAATTACCTGTCGCACCAAGCCCTTCCCGCCCTCACCGCCGCAGGCATCAAAACCCGCATCGTAGATCTGCGCTGGCTTTCCCCCTTGCCCAAAGACGCCCTCACCGCCGCCACCAAAGGCTGCAAAAACATCCTCATTGTCGATGAAACCCGCCACTCCGGCGGCATCGCCGAAGCGCTGATGGCCCATTTCCATGAGTCCACCAAAGCCAACCTCGCCCGTCTCACCGCGACCGATAGCTTCATCGCCACTGGCCCCGCCTACGCCGCCACCATGCCGTCCTCTGACGACATCACGCAGGCAGCCCTAACCCTGATGGGGGCCAAGCAATGAAAACCGCCCCCAAAACCGCCGTCGTCATTTGCCCCGGTCGCGGCACCTATACCAAGACCGAACTCGGCTACCTTGCCCGCCACTTCAAAGACCGTGCGTTGCTTTCGGGTTTCGACGCCCGCCGCAGCGAACTCGGTCAGGAAACCCTCACCGCATTAGACTCCGCCCCCACCTATTCCGTCGCCAAACACACCCGCGGCGATAACGCATCCGGCCTGATCTATGCCGCAACCCTTGGCGATTTCCGCGCCCTGCAAGGCATTGAAATCACTGCTGTTACAGGCAATTCGATGGGCTGGTATTCTGCCCTTGCCTGTGCTGGTGCGCTCACTGCCGAAGCCGGGTTCGAGGTGGTTAACACCATGGGCACCCTGATGCAGGAACGCCTGATTGGTGGCCAGATCATTTACCCGTTCATGGATGAAAACTGGCAGCCAAATCCTGCGAAAAAGGCCGAAATCCTCGGTATCGCCGCCGAAATCCACAGCCGCCCGAACCACACCCTAACCCTTTCCATTGATCTTGGCGGCATGCTGGTTCTGGCGGGCGATGAACCCGGCCTAAAGGCCTTTGAAGCCGCCGTTCCCCCCCTGCAAGCCCGCTTTCCCATGCGCCTTGCCAACCACGCAGCCTTCCATACCGCCCTGCAAACCCCCGTCGCAGCCGAGGGTCGTGCCCGCCTTAACCCCGGTTTGTTCAGCCAACCCAAACTGCCGCTGATTGACGGGCGCGGCCAGATCTGGTGGCCGGGGTCAACCCATACCGAACGCCTGTGGGGCTACACCTTGGGCCACCAAGTCACCCAAGCGTACGATTTCACCCACGCCATCCGCACCGCCGCGCGTGAATTCGCCCCCGATTACTTCATCATCCCCGGTCCCGGCACCACGCTGGGCGGGGCCGTCGCCCAATCGCTGATCCTCGCCAACTGGCGCGGCATGGCATCGAAAACCGATTTCCAAGCACAACAACACACGTCGCCGCTGCTGATCTCCATGGCCATGGACGATCAGCGCGCCCTCGTCACAGGAGCCTGAAATGACCCACGCCGAAATCCTCAAGGCCGCAGGCCTGACCACCGCCGAACTCAGCGGCGGCACCCTTACCGTCCGCTCGCCCATCGACGGCGCAACCCTCGCGCAAATCCATGAGACCAAAGCCTCCGATATGCCCGCCATCATCGCGCGCAGCCAGTCGGCGTTCAAGGAATGGCGCACAGTCCCGGCCCCGCGTCGCGGCGAACTCGTCCGCCTGCTGGGCGAGGAACTCCGCGCCGCCAAAGCCGAACTCGGCGCTTTGGTTACACTAGAGGTCGGCAAAATCACCTCCGAAGGCCTTGGCGAAGTCCAGGAAATGATCGACATCTGCGATTTCGCGGTCGGCCTTTCCCGCCAAATCTACGGCCTCACCATCGCCTCCGAGCGCCCCGGCCACCGCATGATGGAAACCTGGCACCCGATGGGCCCCTGCGCCATCATCTCCGCCTTCAACTTCCCCGTCGCGGTCTGGTCGTGGAACGCCGCCCTCGCCCTCGTTTGCGGCGATCCGGTGATCTGGAAACCGTCCGAGAAAACCCCGCTCACCGCCATGGCCTCAATGAAAATCATGGACCGCGCGCTTGCCCGTTTCGGCGACGCCCCCGCAGGCCTGTGCCAGTTGGTAATCGGCGATCACAAAGTCGGCGAGGCGCTGGTTAATTCCAAAGACGTCCCCATCGTTTCCGCCACCGGTTCCACCCGCATGGGCAGCATTGTCGGCCCGAAAGTCGCCGCCCGCTGGGGCCGCCCAATACTGGAGCTTGGCGGCAACAACGCTATGATCGTCGCCCCTTCGGCTGACATTGACATGGCCGTCCGCGCCATCGTCTTCTCCGCCGTCGGCACCGCAGGTCAGCGCTGCACCTCGCTGCGCCGCCTGATCGCGCATAATTCGATCCGTGAAGATCTGGTTGCCAAACTGACCAAAGCCTACGCCAGCCTGCCGATCGGCGACCCCCGCGCCGCCACCACCCTGATCGGCCCGCTGGTGGATCACGGTGCACGCGACCGGATGCTGGCGGCGCTTGAAAAAGCCAAATCCGAAGGCGGCACCGTTCATGGCGGCCAAACCGTCACCTCCGGCGTCCCCCAAGGCGGTGCCTACATCGCCCCCGCCTTGGTCGAAATGCCCGCCCAAACCGCAACCGTGAAAGAGGAAACCTTCGCCCCCATCCTCTACGTCCTCGGCTACGATACTTTCGACGAGGCGATGCACCTGCAAAACGATGTCCCCCAAGGCCTGTCGTCCTGCATCTTCACCCTCAACCTGCGCGAGGCCGAGGCCTTTCTGTCTGCCTCCGGTTCCGACTGCGGTATCGCCAACGTCAACATCGGCCCCTCGGGTGCCGAAATCGGCGGCGCGTTCGGCGGTGAAAAGGAAACCGGCGGCGGGCGCGAAAGCGGTTCTGACGCATGGCGCGGTTATATGCGCCGTCAGACCAATACCATCAACTACTCCGCCCACCTGCCACTGGCACAGGGCGTCAAGTTCGACTTCTAACCCAAACACCCGCCTGTCAAACCATCCGGTCCGGCCTGTCAAATCGACGGCCGGGCCGTCATTTTTGTAGGTTTTTCCGTAAGTATGGCTGAAATAACCAAGTGAATCGCCATCGCCACAGGCCAATCTGCGCGAC
>JBAVTI010000421.1:0-14705 GCA_049696055.1 Paracoccaceae bacterium
GGCCTATGCCACGGCGGCGCTTGTCGAAACCCGGCGCGCGTACAAAGTCCATGTGCTGTAGGGGTGCCGCATGAAAATGTTTATTGGCGGCGAATGGGTCGGCGGGGCGCGGACGATGCCAGTAACCGACCCCACCACGGGTGAGGTGTTTGAAACCGTGCCAATGGGCGGCGCTGCTGAGGCGGATGCCGCGATCGGGGCGGCGGCGGCGGCGTTTGTGACATGGAAAGCCGTGCCGATGGTGGAACGGGTGCGCATCCAGCGGGCCTGTGCTGTCGCGATGCGAGCAGCGGCAGACGATCTGGGGGCGTTGCTGTCACGGGAATTGGGGCGACCTTTGGCGGGCTGTCTGCATGAGATATCGCGCTCGGCTGAACTGTTGGAGATTTACGCCGAAGAAGGTTTGCGTTTGCAGGCGACGATGGCGCTGGCATCAAGCCCTGGTGAAAAAACCATCGTGACGCGGGACCCGGTGGGGGTGGTGGTGGCAATCACGCCCTTCAACTATCCGATCAACCTGCTGATGTTCAAAGTTGGGGCTGCCTTGGTGGCGGGTTGTACCGTCGTGGCAAAGCCGTCCGAGGATACGCCACTGTCGACACTGATGCTGGCAGAGGTGTTCCATAAGGCGGGTTTACCCTCGGGGGTGTTCAATGTGGTGACCGGAGGGCGCGCTTTGGGTGAGGCGTTGGTTTCCCATCCCATCCCGCGCAAGATTGCCTTCACCGGATCGGTGCCTGCGGGTAAGGCGATTGCGGCAGCGGCGGCAGGCACGATGAAGCGGCTGACGTTGGAATTGGGTGGGCATAGTGCGGCGATTGTCTGCGCCGATGCCGATATGGAAAAGGCCACGACGGCGATCACCCGACATGGTTTTGCCAATACCGGACAGTTTTGCTACCGGGTAAACCGGGTTTATGTCGATGCATCGGTTTACGAGCCGTTTCTGGCCCTTTTGGTGGCAAAGGTACGGGCATTGACGGTGGCCCCGGCAGGAGGGGCGGGCGATCTGGGGCCGCTGGTGAACGAAAAGATCTATGCGAACTCGGCTCGCCAGATCGCTGACGCGCGGGCTCGGGGTGCGCGGGTGCTGACAGGAGGCGATAGATTGACCGGGCCGGGTTTTGACGGCGGTTTCTATATGCCGCCGACGGTGTTGGGGGATGCCTCTCCGGCTATGCTGGTGATGCAGGAAGAAACCTTTGGGCCGGTGCTGGGGATTGCAAGCGTGGCTTCGGCTGCAGAAGCTTTAGGGCTGGCCAATGACAGCCGCATGGGGCTTGCAGGGTTTGTGTTTACCCGCGATCTGGCGCGCGGGATGACATTGTGTGAGGGGCTGGAGGTCGGATCGGTCTGGCTGAACGACATTCAGCGATCTTCGCATTACGTGCCGTTCGGCGGCATGAAGGAAAGTGGGTTAGGCCGCGAAAAGGGGCGCTACGGGGTTGAGGCTTATCTGGAATACAAGACCATGTATTTGTCCTACGAGGTGCCCGAGTGAGTGACCTTATTTTGCCGCGCGACCTGCCACTGTGGCACGATGCGCGCCCTTTTCTGGATGTGCGCAACAATGATGAGCATACCTTGGTTGCTTATGGGGTGGCGCGCATGCTGCTGAAGGAATTGCCCGATGCGCAAGAGTCAGTCGTGCTGCCTGCCATTTTGCTGCATGATGTGGGGTGGAAACGAGTGCCGCAGAACTTGCTGCTCGATGCCATCGGTCGAACGCCGAAGAGGCCCGATCTGGTGCGCGATCATGAGATTTACGGCGTTGAAATTGCGCGCGAAATTTTGGAACGACACCGCCCTGAGGGCGTCGATATTGACGCGGTGTTGGCCATCATCGACGGGCATGACACCACCCGGCACGCCAAAAGCCTGAATGATGCGGTGGTCAAGGATGCCGACAAAGGCTGGCGCACCACACCGCACGGGATGCGGATCATCCGAGGCTGGTATGGGTGGAGCGTGGCCGAATACATCGATATGGTCACTGAAGTGTCAAACCCCCGCATGCTGACCGCACCGGGGCGCGCGATGGCGGAAGGATTCACCGCCGCTTTGCGTGCCGAACAAACCCTTTCACAGTATTTGGAGCAGACATGACGGACCTTGGGTTGGTGGGCAAACGTGTAGTCGTGACAGGTGCCGCAGGTGGTTTGGGGCGCGCCTTCGCGTTGGCTTTTGCATCGGCGGGCTGCACGGTGATGGTTGGGGATATCACAGACGTGTCTGAGACCGTCGCGATGATTTCCGCGGCGGGCGGCAAAGGGTTTGGTGTGATGTTGGACGTCACTTCGGCAGACAGTTGTCGTGCCCTGGTGGCCCAAGCGCAGGCGCAAATGGGTGGCTTGGATGTGCTGGTGAACAACGCAGCCCTTTACGGCACATTGCAGCGCGCGAACTTTGAAGACATCGACGAGGCGGTTTGGGACCAAGTGATGGCGGTGAACATCAAAGGCGTCTGGCAAGCCAGCCGCTTTTGTGCCCCATTGATCAAGGCGGCAGGGGGTGGGTCTATCATCAACATCGCCTCGGCCACGGTGTTTTCAGGATCGCCGCAGTGGATGCATTATGTGGCATCCAAAGGCGCTGTGATCGCAATGAGCCGGACCATGGCCAAAGAGCTGGGCTGCGACGACATCCGCGTCAACGTGGTGGCACCTGGGTTCACCATGACCGAGGCCAGCCTGAACCTGATTGAGAACGCGCGCAGTTATGGCGTGGACCGCGGGTCGATAAAACGACCAATCGAACCCGGAGATGTTGTCGGCGCGGCGCTTTACCTTGCCTCGCCGCATTCTGCGTTCATGACCGGGCAGACCATGATCATCGACGGCGGGCGGCAATTTATCTAGGGATACCAGCATGGTACAAGTGATATTTATTGAAGCGGATGGCAGGCGCCGCGAGATTGCGGCAAAGGTCGGAGACCCCCTGATGATCGCTGCCCGCAATATTGGCGTGCGCGGCATCGTGGCGGAATGCGGCGGCTCTGCCATGTGTGCGACGTGTCATTGCTATGTAATTTCGGCGCCGGAAGGCGCCTTGCCTGCGATGAAGGCGGATGAGGTGGATACGATTGAGTTCAATGCAAATGCGCCGCAAGACAACAGCCGCTTGACCTGCCAGATTATCGTGACCGAAGCTTTGGAGGGTGCGATTTTTGAGGTGGCGACGGGGCGTTAACGGGCCAAGACGCCGCCATCGATGACCAGCGTCGTGCCGGTGACGAAATCCGAGGCCGATGAGGCGAGGTATAGCAGACTGCCCTTGATTTCGGATGCGTCGGCAATGCGGCCTTGCGGGGTATAGGCAGCCATAATGGCGGCGGCTTCCTCGGTTCGAGGCCGCGTCGCAGTGCGGAAAAAGCCGGGGCAAAGCGCGTTCACCTGAATATTGTGGGGGGCGTATTGCAGAGCAAGTTCGCGGGTCAGGTTGACGATGGCGCCTTTTGAGGCGGCATAGGCAGGGCGCGGGAATAGCCCGGCGGGTGCGGCAAGGCCCCACATCGAGGCCACGGTGATGATCTTGCCTGCGCCTTGGGCCAGCATAGGGTGCAGGGCTGCGCGGGCGGTGAGAAACGTGCCTTGAAGATTGATGTCGATGACGCGCTGCCAATCGTCATCGGTGGTTTCGTGCAACAATGCGGGGTGGGCGTCAGATACGCCCGCGTTGGCAACAAGGATGTCCAGGCGGCCAAATCGGGCAAGGGTTTGGGCAACGGCGGCCTCGACCTCTGCTTTGCGGGTCACGTCGGCCTGAAGCGTCAGGGTGTTTGGGCCAAGATCGGGGCAAAGGTCACGGTCAAGTTGCGCGACCAGCGCGCCATTATCGGCCAAGGCAAGCGCCATCTCGCGGCCGAGGCCAGCGGCGGCCCCGGTGACCAGCGCGACCTTGCCTTTGACCGAGAAGATATCGGCGATCATGCGCGGGATGCGGCGAAGGCCGCGAACCAATCCAACGCAGTGGGATTGCGAGTGGCATCGCGGGAGGCGACCTTCTCCAGCGGCTGACCCAGCAGCAGCTTACGCACCGGAACTTCCATCTTTTTACCAGTCAATGTGACGGGGATTTCCGGGGTCTGGATGATTTCGTCTGGCACATGGCGCGGACTGCGTTCAGAGCGCAGACGTTTCACAATGGTGGATTTCAGATCATCGGTCAGGACGTCCCCGGCAGCCAGTTGCACAAATAGTGGCATATAGAAGCCACCGTTATCGTCCTCAACACACAAGATCAGGCTGTCAATGATGCCAGGGATGCCCTCCATTGTGCGATAAATCTCGGCACTGCCGATGCGAACGCCGTAACGGTTTAGCGTGGCATCGGAGCGCCCAAGAATAAAACTACCGCCATGGGCGTTGAACTTTACACGGTCGCCGTGGTGCCAGATGCCGGGGTATGTGTCGAAGTAGCTGGTGGTGTAGCGGGCGAAATCAGTATCGCCCCAGAAAAACAGCGGCATGGATGGCATCGGTTTCAGGATGACCAACTCACCCACATCGTCGATCACAGGCTGGCCGTCCTCGTTGAAGGCGTAGGCAGCGGTGCCAAGGCCAGGGGCTTGGATTTCACCTGCGCGGGTGGGCAGCAGTGGCGATCCTGCCAGCAGGCCGGAGCAAAACTCGGTGCCCCCGGATTGCGACGAGGCCCAGACGTCGGGTTTGACGTTCTCGTAGACCCATTCAAAGGTTTCGGGAGTGGAAGGCGAGCCTACCAGCATCACTGATTGCAGGTCGGTCAGGGCGAATTCATCGCACGGGATGATATTTTGTTGTTTTACGATCTGGATATAGGTCGGGCTGATCCCGATCACCGAGGCGTGGGTTTCATCGGCGATGCGCCACAGCAGGCGGGCGTCGGGGTGGCTGGGGTGACCGTCATAAAGCACGGCGCGGCCGTTCATCAGCGGCCCCCACATCAGCGTGTTCCAGACCATCCAGCCCGTCGTGGAATAGAAAAACAGCGCGCCATTTTCCTGAAGCTCAAAGTGGAAGGCGGCGGATTTGTAATGCTCCAGCACGATGCCATGGTGGCCTTGCACGATGGGTTTGGGCAGGCCCGTGGTACCGGAGGTGAACAGAACCCACAGCGGATGGTCGGACGCGACGCGGGTATATTGGAAGTCCGCGGCGGAGATTTCTGGGCCTGACAACATGTCGGCCCACGCGATTGCGGAGTGATCAGGGGTATTTGCACCGGGCAAATAGTCCAGCATAACCAAGTGCTCGACTGATGGCAGGGCGGCCAGAATGCGGTTCAGATCGGCGGAGCGGTCAAAATCCTTGCCGCCATAGCGATAGCCGTTGGTCGCGAACACCAGTTTGGGTGCGATCTGGCCAAAGCGGTCGATCACGGTTTGCGCACCAAACTCGGGCGCGGCAGAGGACCAGACAGCGCCGATGGCCGTGGTGGCCAACATGGCGATGACGGTTTCAGGCAGGTTTGGCATATAGGCCACAACGCAGTCGCCGGGGCCAATGCCCATAACGCGCAGACGGGTGGCTAGTTTGCGCACAGCACCTGCGATGTCTGCCCAACTGGCAGTCTGCATGGTACGCAGTTCCGACGAGTGGTGCAGCATGGTGCGGCCTGCGTCGCCTGTGTGTTCATGTCGCAGCACGTGTTCGGCGTAGTTCAGGTTGGTGCCAGGGAACCAGCGGGTGCGCGGCATCGGGTCATCGGTCAGGATGGCGGAGGGAGTGCCCTCAAGTATCAGATCGAAATGCTCGGCGATCGCAGACCAGAAGCCGGGAAGATCGGTGACTGACCATTGCCACAGGTCCTGATAGCCGTCGAAAAGGTGGCCCTTGGTTTTTAGGAAACGCAGGAACTTGGTCAGGTTCAAGCCATCACGGCGGGCGGCATCGGCTTGCCAGAGGATGCTACCTTCGGAGATCATTGGGTGAACCAGTCTTTTGAAGCCAGGCCTTCGAGGGAGGCTATGACGTGGTGCGCGCGTTGGTCTGGCGGCATGGCGTTGAAGGTATGTTCATTGGCGATGCCAGTTGTCACACCAATGGCAAAGGCCCCGGCACGACGTGCCATCAGAATTTCAAGATTTGGGTCGTCGCCGATCACTGCCATGTCAGCAGAGGCGACGCCTGTCAGGTCAAACACAATGTCGAGACCCGCGACTTCGGGCTTGCCAAAGACGGTGGCTTTGGCGCCGGTAGCGTTCTGGATTGCGGCGGCGATTGCCCCGGAAATCCCTAGCATCCGACCCTTGGCCGATGCGAAATAGGGTGCAACCGAGGTGGCATAAACCGGGGCTCCGGCCCAGACGGCTTGGGCTGCTGCCTCTAGATCGCTTGCGCCGAAATCCTTGCTCCAGCCGATCAGCACGGCCTCAACCGCAGCTGCGCCGGGAACTGCGTCAACCACTTCAATCCCGGCATCACGCAACGGCACCTTGGTGCCGTCGGCCCCCAAGACCATGATACGCTTGTATTTCCGGGCCAAAGCCTGCGCGGCCACGGTGGCCGGGGTCAGAATATGGCCGGGTTCGAGGTGCAGGCCAGCGGCGGCCAAAAGCGGATAGTAATGTGCCGGCGGAAAGAAGGTGCCATTGGTGTAGGCGACCACAGGCATCCGAGCGGACAGTGTTGTCAGTGCCTCAACAGCGCCCGGAAGGGCGGTATAGGTACCCTTATCCTTGTCCATCATGGCCAAAGTGCCGTCGATGTCGAAAACTGCGGTGCGAATGGCCATCATTTACCCCCGTTCAGTTCCAGCGAAAAGCCGGGTTTGGTGATCTTCACGCTCGACAGGCCTTTGCGTTTTGCAAGCTCGGACAGCAGGGTTTTCACGCCCCGCGTTTTTGGGTCGTAAGTTTGCGGCGCTGGACCTGCGGCGATCATCGCATCGACCTGATCGGCGGGCATGACGGCGCGCAGCAGGAATTCCTCATCTGAATAGCCTTTGCCGACCTTGGCGCGCATCTCGTCGAGTGACCCCATGCGGGGTTCATCGTCCAGCTCCTTGGCGCGTTTGGAGGATTTGATCCGGTCCTCTACCTGTGGATTCAGCGGCATTGCGGGCGCGCCGAAACGGCCCAGCACATAGCGTGTCACCTCATCCGGGACAGTTTCATACCGTTTGCCCGCGACCACGTTCATTAAGGCCTGTGTGCCGACAACCTGAGAAAACGGCGTCACCATGATCAGATAGCCAAGGTCGGCGCGGACGCGTTCCACCTCTTCCAGAACCTGCGGCAACAGGTGCAGGCGTTTCATTTCCGTCAGTTGCCGCTTCATCGTGCCCATCATGCCGCCGGGCATCTGGTGGCGGAAATAGCTGCGGTCAAATTCGCCGGGGGTGCCGTGGGTCAGGCCCTCGGCGCGGGCCAGCGTGGTGAAATAGTCGTCCATCTGAGCAACCGCTTCGTCATCGACATCGACGGTCAGACCAAGGTCGCGCAGGTTGCGGATGGTGGGCGACATCGCGGGTTGACCGGTGCCATTGGCGGCAGAGGAGGACGAGGTATGCAGACATTCGGCCCCAGTTTGGGCGGCTTCAAGATAGCTGAAGGGGCCAAGGCCGATGGTGCAATGCGAGTGGAATTCCAGCGGCACGGTGATGGCTGCGCGGATGGCCGGGATCAGGGTTTTGGCGCGATCGGGCGTGACCAGACCGCCGGGGTCTTTCAGATACAGGCGGTCAAACTTGCCGGTTTCGGTCAGGCGCCGCGCGGCGTCGGCGAAATGGGCGTCGTCGTGCAGCGGCGACAGGGTGAAGGTCAGTGCCGCCACAATCTGGCTGCCGCCCGCCTTGCGGGTCAGGTTGGCCATGGTCAGCATCGAGGCGACGTTGTTCATCGGGTCCATCACCGCAAAGCGGTCTATGCCGTTGTTGACCAGCAGGCGGAAGGAGAACTCCATCATCTCATGGCTGGCGGTTTCCCACGAAATAAAGCGCATGCCGGTGGTCAGGAAAGACAGCGCGGTCTTTGGGGCGGCGGCGCGAAAGAGGCGCAGGCGGTCCCACGGGTTTTGTTTGGAGTACCGCACAGCGACTGCCATATGGGTCGAGGTGGTGAAATCGATCGCTTCAAAGCCCACGCGGTCCATCACTGGGGCGATTTGCAGCATCATCCCGGTATCAAGGCCCGTGGCCCCCCAGTTCGACTGGTTGCCATCGCGCAGGGTGGTGTCGATCAGGGAAATCTTGCTCATGGCGCGGCCTTTGCGAGAGTGGGCAGCAAGCCCGTGAGGTAGCTGGTATCAACGCCGCCCGCTTGGAATATGGGATCGGCCATGATGGCTGTGTGCAAGGGTGCATTGGTGGTGATGCCTTGCAGAGTGCAGACTGCCAGCGCCTTTTGCATGGTGGCAATCGCGTCGGCCCGCGTCGGCCCGTGGGCGATCAACTTTGCCACCATCGAGTCGTAATAGGGTGGGATCATTGCGCCCGTGGTCATGTGGGTATCCACCCGCAGGCCGGGGATGGAGGGAAACCAAGCAAGGCTGACCCGCCCGGGGCTGGGCGCGAAATCGCGGGTGACATCCTCGGCGTTCAGGCGGCATTCGATGGCGTGGCCATTGGATTGCATATCGGCTTGGGTCATCGTCAGGGGGCGACCTTCGGCGATGGCGATTTGGCAAGCGATCAGGTCAAGACCCGTGACAGCCTCGGTCACCGGATGTTCGACTTGAACACGGGCATTCATTTCCAGAAAATAGAACGCGTTACGGGGTACATCGACAAGGAATTCAACCGTGCCAAGCGAGCGATAGTTGATATGTCGGGCATAGGCGACAGCGGCATCCAGAAGGCCTTGCCGAAGCTCAGGCGAAAGGTTTGGCGCGGGGGCTTCCTCGACCAGCTTTTGATAGCGGCGCTGTACCGAACAATCGCGCTCGCCCGCGTGCAGAACGGTGGTGCCGTCCGAGATGATCTGCACCTCGACATGGCGGCCGACGGTGATGTAGCATTCCAGATAGACCCGGTCATCACCAAAGGCAGACGCCGCCTCGGCCATCGCCATCGAAAGCTGTGATCCAAGATCTTCGGGGCAGTCTACCCGTTTCATACCCTTGCCGCCGCCACCAGCGACGGCCTTGATCAGGATGGGGTAGCCGATCTCGGCGGCCACCTGCTCAGCCTCGGCCAAAGTCGCCGCGTTGCCGCCCGGAACCAGCGGCACGCCCGCCACCTTTGCATGGCTGCGCGCGGTGAGTTTATCGCCAACGGCGGCGAGATTTTCAGGCGAAGGTCCGATGAAGATCAGCCCTTCCTTGGCGCAAGCCTCTGCAAGTGCACGATTTTCTGACAGGAAGCCGTAGCCGGGGTGGATGGCATTGCAGCCTGTGCCCTTCGCCGCCTCGATAACCGCGCCGATGTTTAGGTAGCTGTCTGTGGATGCCGCAGGCCCGAGACACACCGCCCGCGTTGCTAGCTTGGCGCCCAGAGAGTCTCGGTCGGCGACCGAGGTGCCAAGAACCGTCTCCAGACCCAACGCGCGCGCAGTACGGATAATACGAACAGCAATTTCGCCCCGGTTGGCGATGAAAATCCGGCGGATCGGGGTCATGGCTTATTCCGGCTGAATGCGGATCAGAGTCTGGCCATGTTCGACCATCTCGCCATTTGGTGCGGTAAGTTCCAGCACGACGCCGGCCACCCCTGCAGGAACCGAGTTCATCAGCTTCATCACCTCGATGATGCCAATCACGGTGTCCGCAGTCACCCGATCACCGGGTTTGACAAAATCGTCGGCACCGGGGCGCGGGGCGTGCCAGAAAATGCCCAATAAAGGCGCTGGAATTTCGGATCCGCCACCAGATGTCACCACGGGTGCTGCGACTTTGACGGGCGCGGGCGCGGTAACTGGGACAGCCGAGCCTGACACTGGCACAAGGGCCGATACCGCCCCAGGCCTGCGCAATTCCAGCTTCAGATCGCCCATCTCCAGCTTGAGTTCCACAAAATCCGAAGCGTCAACCAGTCGCAGAATGTCGTCGATGTCTGACCGTGTCAGCATGAAGGCCTCCCCTTGTTGTCGTCACGCTAGCACAGGGGCTGGGCCGCTCAATCCGCACTGGAGGGAATTTCACTGGATGAAATTTGGTCCGATCCAGCGAACTTATGGGCAATCTCTTCCGCCGCCCGGATGGCTGGGCCCGCCAACAACTCGATCGCGCGGCTGCGTTTATGAACTTTGCGCGACCACGTAATATTCAGGGTGCCGGGTACATGGCCTGGCAGCCGGATCGGCACAGCGATAGAATCGCGGCCGTCGTCGATCACCGAGCGACCTTCGTCAAAATCGCCACCAAAATCATGGTCGCGCAAGCCGTAGCCCTGCGCCAGCGTTTCGGCCAGCACGGCTTCGACATAGTCAGGGTTCTGGGCCAACCGATCGCCCTTGCGATTTGACCTTCGCAAGGTTTGCAGCACAGCCTCGCGCGCAGGGGCTTCACAAAACGCCAGAAACGCCCGCCCAGAGGCAGAGCGCAGCATATTAACCTGAAACCCCATTGGGCCCAGTCGGATATTATCAAAATACGCCCGGGTGACGTTTGTCTCAATCACTTCCATATGGCTTAGTCGGGGTACGGCCAGCACAGACGGCCATTCAACCTGCTGTGTCAATGCCTCCAGGATGGGCGAGGCGACTTCTAGCAATTGGTTGTCGCGGTTCATCCGACCCGCCATTTCGGCCAACGAGAACGAAGGCAACCAAGCGTCATCCAACATCCTTTGCCAAATAAACCCCTGTTCCATAAGGGTTTTCAAGATTCGTAGCAAGGATGCCTTGGGAATGCCGGTATGGCCATGCAACGCCGCAAGGCTTAGGCCTTGCGAGGTCTGCAACAGTTGCAGTACCTGCAAGCCACGTGCCAAGGCGTGAATGGATTTGACCTTCATTGCTGTTCCTCCTGCGCCAAACTAACGCAAGACTGCATCGTAAGGAAACTGCCACCGACAAAGCGTTGTGATTTATTGGCATTTGTCGTCTACCGGAACTTCAAGTCCAGGTGGTGGGGTAAATGTTCATGGCGTCCCAAGGCAGGGATTTCTGGTGTCCAGAAAGAAAGAAGCCGCGGCGGCAGGATCTATTACGGTTTTGCATTTCGTCGACTTCAGTAATTCGATCAAAAATGTGCAAAAGTGAAACGCGCGCAGAAATGTCTGGACCGACGCTCACCGCACCTCGCACAGTGCGGCAGGAGGACTGCGATGGTTGATACTGAAATTCACAGCGGCGGCTGTTTGTGTGGTGCTGTGCGCTATCGCACCCATGGCCAACCCGTCAAAGCGGCACTGTGTCATTGTCGCTATTGTCAGGCCCGTACCGGATCGGCCTTTGGTCTTGCGATTTATTTCAAGACGGAGCAGGTCGAACATTTGTCGGGTGAGTTGAAAAGTTATCCGTTTCAGACCGAGTCTGGCCGAAGCTTTACCACGCATTTCTGCCCGACTTGCGGTACATCGCTGTTTTGGAACACTGCGGCGGGAGCAGATATGACTGGGGTTGCAGGCGGCAGCTTTGATCCGCCCACATTCTGGTATGAGGTCAAGCGCGAGGTGTTTACCCGAACCGCCGCACCGTTTCTGCATACCGATATTGCCGACAAATCCGAAACATCATCAAGTTATGCGCCGGTCCAAGCAGACCCTTCGGCGCTGAACGGAGCCTGACCCATGGTCGATTTCAGTACCATTCGCGCTATCGACTTTCATACCCATGCCGAGGAGCCTTGCGGCTGTCATTCTGACGACGGTTATGACGATCTGCAATCGACCATGGCGAAATACTTTGGTGCGCCGTGGTCGCACCCGCCAACTGTGCTGCAAACCGCGGCCCATTACCGGACTCAGAATATTGCCGCTGTGATCTTCCCTGTCGATGCCGAACGTGAAACCGGATACCGTCGTTATGCAAATGAAGAGGTGGCTAAACTGGCGGCTGAGAACGGGGACGTGTTGATCCCGTTCGCGTCGATTGATCCGGCCAAAGGCAAGCTTGGCGCGCGTGAAGCGCGGCGTTTGGTGCGCGAATTTGGCGTAAAGGGCTTCAAGTTCCACCCGACCATGCAGGGCTTTTATCCAAATGATCGCATGGCCTATGCACTTTATGAAGCAATTGCCGACGAGGGTGCGATTGCGCTGTTTCACACCGGGCAAACTGGGGTCGGATCTGGCATGCCGGGTGGTAACGGGATGCGGCTGAAGTATTCGAACCCGATGTTTCTGGATGATGTAGCGGTGGATTTCCCGGATATGCCCATCGTTCTGGCGCATCCATCGTTCCCTTGGCAAGAAGAAGCGCTGTCTGTGGCGCAGCATAAACCGAATGTCTACATTGACCTATCTGGCTGGTCACCAAAGTATTTCCCTGAAATACTGGTTCGCTATGCCAACACGATGCTAAGAAAGAAGATGCTGTTCGGGTCGGACTGGCCCATGATCGCTCCGGAAAAGTGGTTGGATGCTTTTGAAAAAGCCGCGTTCAAGGATGAAGTTCGCCCGCTGATCCTGAAAGACAACGCAATGCGCCTGCTGGGCGTTGGAAACGCCTGAGGTAACAATGTCGCTGACCCAAGCCGAAATTGACCGTCTTGCCACTCTTCCCGTGCCTGCGGGCAACCTGCTGATTGACGGTGCGTTCAGGAAAGGTGGGGCGGAGCCATTGGAGGTGTTGTCGCCGATCAACGGCCAACACCTCACCACCATCGCCTCGGCAACTGCGGACGATGTGGCCCTTGCAACGACTGCTGCACGCGCTGCCTTTGACGATGGCCGCTGGTCGCGTCAAAGCCCCGCCGTGCGCAAAGCGGTGCTGTTTCGGTTGGCTGATCTGATCGAACGCAACGCAAATGAGTTGGCGGTTCTGGGCGTACGTGACAATGGCACGGAAATTGGCATGGCGCTGAAGGCCGAACCTCTGTCTGCCGCGCAAACCTTTCGTTGGTATGCCGAGGCGTTGGACAAGCTGTATGGCGAAATCGCCCCTACCGCTGATAGCGTGCTGGCGCTTATCCACCGCGAGCCGGTTGGTGTTGTGGGCGCGATTGTGCCGTGGAATTTCCCGCTGATGATAGGCGCTTGGAAACTGGCCCCTGCATTGGCTGCTGGCAATTCGGTTGTGTTGAAGCCGGCCGAGACTGCGTCACTTACTTTGCTGCGGTTGGGTGAGTTGGCGCTGGAGGCCGGGTTACCGCCCGGCGTCTTGAATGTGGTCACTGGCGCGGGGTCTGTAGCGGGCGAAGCTTTGGCACTGTCGATGGATGTGGACGTGCTGGTCTTCACCGGGTCAGGGGCCACAGGGCGGCGGCTGATGGAGTATTCGGCGCGATCCAATCTGAAGCGGCTTTATCTGGAACTGGGCGGTAAAAGCCCCAATATCGTCTTTGCCGATGCGCCCGACCTTGCCGCTGCGGCCAAGGCAGCCGCAGCCGGTATTTTCCGCAATTCGGGGCAAGTTTGCGTAGCAGGATCGCGGTTGCTGGTTGAGGCGTCGGTGCATGACCATTTTGTTGACCTGCTGAAAGGCGCGGCTGAGGGCATGAAGGTCGGCAATCCATTGCACCTGTCGACCCAGATCGGCGCTGTAAACTCTGCTCCACAACTGTCGCGCAACCTCGACTTCGTCGAAAGCGCCGTCGCACAGGGTGGCGAAATCATGTTGGGCGGTCAGCAGGCGTTAACCGAAACTGGCGGTTATTATATGCAGCCCACTATCGTGACGCGAGTGGCACAAACCCACCGTCTGTTCACAGACGAGGTTTTTGGCCCGGTTCTGGCTGTCACCTCATTTAAGACCGAGGCCGAAGCCCTTCGGCTTGCCAACGCCACCGATTTTGGCCTTGCGGCAGGGTTGTGGACCAGCAATCTGTCGCGCGCGCACCGCATTGTGCGAGGTATCCGTGCCGGTGTCGTGCATGTGAACACCTATGGTGGGACGGACATCACAGTTCCGATGGGCGGGGTTAAACAATCGGGCAATGGACATGACAAATCGTTGCATGCGTTCGACAAGTATACCGATCTAAAGACCGCGTGGATTCAGCTTTGACCCGAAATAGGGGCTGATAAGTATTTGTTCCAAAGCCGACCTCCAGTTGGGTCTTGTCTGCGGCCGCATTGATCGAGCCGTCAGCTGGCTTTGTTGCATAAATCGACGAACAGCCGAGTTTCCGCTTCCCTTTGACAGAGTCACCCCTCGCGTTGAGTTTGAGGCGTTCTTGCGCAGGAATGATGGCACAGGCGCTGCGTGCCGCAATGGCAGGCGCGCATGTCATAAACCCCGTCCGTTGCCCGGCAACGGTTTGCGAGCAAACCGTGAGAGGGGGCGCTGACCTTGCCGATGGGTTGGTCGGCGGGGATCTGGTTCAACAATTTGGGTAGCATCTGCGGATCCCCAACCCGGCTATCAGTGATCTCGATGGCCCTGATTTCCAGCGTGTCTGCGTCAATCCCCAAGTGGACCTTACGCCCCCTCTCAGCGAATGCTTGCATTCGCCTGCTGGGCAACGACTGTCGCGGCTTGGAAGGCCCGTGTTTCTTGGCGAACCACTCGCCTTCGCCCTCGGCTTTGATCCCCCTCGCCGGTTCGCTCGGACCCGTGGCGCTTACTGGCTCGATGTCAATCAAGAGGCGCAGCGCACCGGTGCTGGGCCGATAGGGAATGGCGACGTTCAGACCCTTCTGACGGCACGACAACGTGCTGAAATCAGGCACCGGCCAATTGAGCCCGG
>JBAVTI010000422.1:0-6124 GCA_049696055.1 Paracoccaceae bacterium
GGGCTACATAAATGAACGCCGGGCCGCCCGGGCCGGAGTTCAGGTATTTGTAGGTACAGCCCACGGCGAAATCGACGTGGCATTTGGCGAGTTCAACCTGAAACGCCCCGGCGCTATGTGCCAGATCCCAGATTGCCAGCGCGCCTTGCGCATGGGCACGCGCGGTGATGGCCGCCATGTCGTGGCGCCGACCGGTGCGGTAATCGACCTCGGTGATCATCGTCACGGCGACGGTGTCATCAATGGCATCGAGCACATCTTCGGGGGCGACGGTCTTCAGGCTATAGCCGTTGCCCAGCGTGCGGCACAGGCCTTCGGCCATATAGAGATCGGACGGGAAGTTACCGGTATCAGACAGGATGACGCGGCGGGCGGGGTTGATTTCCAGCGCCGAGGCAAGGGCTTGGTAAACCTTGATCGACAGCGTGTCGCCCATCACCACATGGCCGGGCTCGGCGCCGATCAGGCGGGCGATGCGGTCGCCGACCCGCATCGGTTTATCCATCCAGCCGGCCTTGTTCCAGCCGGTGATCAGCATTTGCCCCCATTCCTCGGTCACCGTTTTGGCAACACGGGCCGCGGCAGCGATCGGCAGCGGCCCAAGTGAGTTGCCATCGAGGTAAATCATGCCGTCGGGCAGATGGAACTGGGTGCGGGTGGCGGCGAAATCGGTGGTCATGGCGGCTCCTTGATGCCGGGGCAGGCTGCACGGTTTGGGGCATGACTGCAAGCCGAGGCAATAGCGCGGCGGGGTTATTATTTCAAGCTTGAAGTTTATCCGAGGCGGGGCTTGGGTTTTGGCCATTGCAACTGCGGCGCTGGCAGCGATGATGGGGCGAGCCGGAGGGTAGGGTATGAAGCTGTTGGATTGGCCGCCGATTTGGCTGGTAGGGTTTCTGGTGCTGGTATTCGCGCTGGACCGGATGGTGCCGTTTGGCATCATGGGGCCGGGCGGGCGCTGGATCGGGGCCGGGCTGGTGGTTGGCGGGATAGTGCTGATGCTGCTGGCGGTGGGACAGATGTCGCGGGCGCGCACCACGGTGATCCCGCGCCGGCAGCCAGATGCGTTGGTAACCACGGGCATCTTTCAATGGTCGCGCAACCCGATCTATCTGGGCGACGCGATGGTATTGGCGGGCGCAATCCTTTGGTGGGATGTGCCGCTTGCAGCGCCGCTGCTGGTGGTGTTCATGGGGGTGATCGAGCGGCGGTTTATCCTTGGCGAAGAGGCGCGGTTGCGGGCCGGTTTCGGGCCTGCGTTCGAGGCATGGGCGGCGCGGGTGCGGCGTTGGATTTAGGCGGGTTCAGATCAATTGCCGCAGAGCAGCAAGTTTCTTTTGAAATGTCGCTGCGGGGTGGTAAAGGGGCGGAATAGGATTCATCCGGCAGCCATATGGATGTCGCAGGACGGGGGAGAGACTGTTGAAGATCGGGGCAGCCAAAGAAATTTTCGAGGGTGAATGCCGGGTTGCGATGACGCCGGATTCGGCCATGCAACTGGTAAAGCTGGGTCACACCTGCATGATCGAGACCGGAGCCGGGGTGTGTGCCGGGTTTTCGGACGCCCGCTATGAGGCGGTTGGCGTCGAGGTGGTGAAAACCGCAGCCGCGCTGTTCAAGGCGGCAGATGTCGTGGTCAAGGTGCGCGGGCCAGAGGTGGCCGAAGCCAAGATGCTGCGCGAGGGGCAGACGCTGATCAGTTTCTTCTGGCCAGCGCAGAACCCCGAATTGCTGGAACTGGTGAAGGCGCGTGGGGCCACGGTTGTGGCGATGGACATGGTGCCGCGCATCAGCCGGGCGCAGAAGATGGACGCGCTGTCGTCGATGGCCAATATCGCGGGCTACCGCGCGGTGATCGAGGCGGGGTCGAATTTCGGGCGGTTCTTTACCGGTCAGGTGACGGCGGCGGGCAAGGTGCCGCCGGCCAAGGTTTTGATCGTGGGGGCTGGCGTGGCCGGTCTGGCGGCGATTGGCACCGCGACCAGTCTGGGTGCGATGGTCTATGCCTTTGATGTGCGCCCCGAGGTGGCCGAGCAGATCGAGAGCATGGGTGCGCAGTTTGTGTTTCTGGATTTCGAGGCGGCGCAGGATGGGGCGGCAACGGGGGGCTATGCGGCGCCTTCCAGCCCGGAATTTCGCGAAAAGCAGTTGGCAAAGTTCCGCGAACTGGCCCCCGAGATGGATATCGTCATCACCACGGCGCTGATACCGGGGCGGCCTGCGCCCAAGTTGTGGCTGGCCGATATGGTGGCCTTGATGAAGCCGGGTTCGGTGGTGATCGACCTTGCGGCCGAGCGGGGCGGCAACTGCGATCTGACGGTGCCCGATCAGAAAGTGGTAAGCGAGAATGGCGTGACGGTGGTCGGCTATACCGATTTCCCCAGCCGGATGGCCGCACAGGCATCAACGCTTTATTCCACTAATATCAGGCACATGCTGACCGATCTTACACCAAAGAAAGACGGTGTGATTTTCCACAATATGGAAGATGACGTGATCCGGGGGGCAACTGTGGCCCATGCCGGGGCGATCACCTATCCGCCGCCACCGCCGAAGATTGCGGCGATTGCGGCGGCCAAGCCAAAACCCAAGGCGGTCGAGTTGACCCCGGTGGAAAAGCGCGCGCAAGAGGTTGCGGTGTTCAAGGCGCAGACCCGCAGTCAGGTTGGTTTGCTGGCGGTGGGCGGTGGGGTGCTGGCGCTGGTGGGCTACGGCGCGCCTGCGGAATTCATGCAGCATTTCATCGTGTTCGCGCTGGCGTGTTTCATTGGTTTCTCGGTGATCTGGAACGTGTCGCACAGTCTGCACACGCCGCTGATGGCGGTGACAAATGCCATTTCCGGGATCGTTATTCTGGGGGCGTTGTTGCAGATCGGCTCGGGCAATTGGCTGGTGGTGGTCTTGGCCGCCATTTCGGTGCTGATTGCGTCGATCAATATCGTGGGGGGCTTTCTGGTAACACGCCGGATGCTCGCCATGTTCCAGAAGTCGTGAGGGGGAAGCCATGAGCATTGGTATCGTCTCGGCTGCCTATATCGCGGCGGCTGTTCTATTCATTTTGTCGCTGGGCGGTTTGTCGGGCCAGGAATCGGCGAAACGTGCGGTCTGGTACGGCATTGTCGGCATGGCGCTGGCGGTGGGGGCAACGATTGTCAGCCCCGATGTGGCCAATGTGTGGATCATCGCGTTGATGGTGGCCATTGGTTCGGTGGCGGGTTGGGTGGTGGCCACGCGGGTACAGATGACCGAAATGCCGCAACTGGTGGCGGCGTTGCACAGCTTTGTCGGTTTGGCGGCGGTGTTTATCGGCTTTAACGCCGATCTGGAAATGAGCCGGGTTCTGGCGATGGACGAAGCCGCGCGGACCGGGTTGATCGGGTTTGCCGCGAAACTGGCGCATAAGGATGCGGTCGAACAGGCGATCTTGCATGTCGAGGTTTTCCTGGGCGTGTTCATCGGGGCGGTAACATTTACCGGCTCGGTGGTGGCGTTTGGCAAGCTGGCGGGCAAGGTTGACGGTAAGGCCAAAAAGCTGCCGGGCGGTCATATGCTGAATGCCGGGGCGGCGATTGGATCACTGATCTTGCTGGTGCTGTATTTCAACGGCGCGGGCATCTGGGCGCTGCTGGCGATGACGCTGCTGGCGTTTTTCATCGGCTATCACCTGATCATGGGCATCGGCGGAGCGGATATGCCGGTGGTTGTCAGCATGCTGAACAGCTATTCCGGCTGGGCGGCGGCGGCGATTGGTTTCACGCTGGGCAATGATTTGCTGATCGTGACCGGGGCGCTGGTCGGCTCTAGCGGTGCGATCCTGAGCTACATCATGTGCAAGGCGATGAACCGCAGCTTTATCAGCGTGATCCTTGGCGGCTTTGGTGGCACCACCGGCCCGGCGATGGAAATCGCGGGCGAGCAGATTGCGATTGATGCCGAAGGTGTTGCGGCGGCGCTGAACGATGCGGATTCGGTCATCATCATTCCGGGCTACGGCATGGCGGTGGCGCAGGCGCAGCAATCGGTGTCGGAACTGACGCGCAAGCTGCGGGCGGCGGGCAAGACCGTGCGTTTTGCCATCCACCCGGTGGCGGGGCGTTTGCCGGGGCATATGAACGTGCTGCTGGCCGAGGCGCGGGTGCCTTATGACATCGTGATGGAAATGGACGAGATCAACGAAGATTTCCCCACCACCGATGTGGCGATTGTCATCGGCTCGAACGACATCGTCAATCCGGCGGCGCAGGAAGATCCAAACAGCCCGATTGCCGGGATGCCGGTGTTGGAATGCTGGAAAGCCAAGCAGGTGTTCGTGTCCAAGCGCGGGCAGGGCACGGGCTATTCGGGCATCGAGAACCCACTGTTCTATAAGGAAAACACCCGGATGTTCTATGGCGATGCCAAGAAAAGTCTGGATGCGCTGCTGCCGATGATCGACTAAGCCAAAAAAAAGCCCCGGCCATCGTGCCGGGGTTTTTCGGTATTTGGGGGCCGCATGAGCAAGGCACGTCTGCCGCGTGGGATCGTGGCCTTGGGCTTTGTCAGCCTGTTCATGGATGTCTCGTCGGAAATGATCCACGGCTTGCTGCCGGTGTTTTTGGTTGGCACCTTGGGGGTGTCGGCGGCGATTTTGGGGTTGATTGAAGGGATGGCCGAGGCCACGGCCGCAGTTACCAAGCTGTTTTCGGGGATACTGAGTGACCGGATGGGCAAGCGCAAACCGCTGGCGGTGCTGGGATATGGCCTGAGTGCCGTGACCAAGCCGCTGTTTGCGCTGGCGGGGGGTGCGGGGGCTGTGGCCACGGCGCGGTTTGCCGACCGGGTAGGCAAAGGCATTCGGGGCGCGCCGCGCGATGCGCTGGTGGCCGATCTGGTGCCCGAGGCACAGCGCGGCGCGGCCTACGGTTTGCGCCAAAGCATGGATACCATTGGCGCATTTGTCGGGCCGCTGCTGGCGATGGCACTGATGGTGGTGTTTGCGGGCGACGTGCGGCTGGTGTTCTGGCTGGCGATTATTCCGGCGCTGATCGCGGTGGCGGTGCTGGTGATTTATGTGCGCGAACCCGAGCGTAGTGCGGGTCCGCCAGCGGTGCGGCCCCGGTTGGACAAGGCCAGTATGGCGGCCTTGGGCGGGCGGTTCTGGGGCGTGGTGGCGCTGGCAAGTGTGATGACGCTGGCGCGGTTTAGCGAGGCGTTTCTGATCTTGCGGGCGCAAGAGGCGGGGTTGGGCATTGCCTTGGCACCGATGGTTCTGGTGGTGATGAATGTGATTTATTCGGCCACGGCCTGGCCTTTGGGGGTGTTGTCAGACCGGATCGGCAAGGCGGGATTGTTGCAGCTTGGGTTTGCGGTGCTGGTGGCGGCGGATCTGGTGCTGGGCTATGCGTCGGGGCTGTGGGCGGTGATGGCGGGGGTTGCGCTGTGGGGGCTGCATATGGGGTTGACGCAAGGGTTGCTGGCGGCAGAGGTGGCGAATGCGGCACCCAAAGCCTTGCGTGCCACGGCGTTTGGTGTGTTCAATCTGATCACCGGGTTGGTGTTGCTGGCGGCCAATGCGCTGGCAGGTGGGTTGTGGCAGATGTGGGGGGCGCAGGCGACGTTTCTGGCGGGTGCGGGTTTCGCGCTGTTGGGGGTGGCGGGGCTTGCGTGGCTGGCACGGCGACAGTGAGTTTTCGGTATGCCATGGTGTGCAGATAACGCGCGGAAATCATTGAGGTTTCATCTTCCTGTGATCGGGGTTTGGCGCTAGGTTGCATATATTGCGCTGAAGGAACGCCCCATGCCGCCGATTGATGACCACCCTTTGCGCTACGCGCTGGCCAATGAGCTGCACGCGCGGCCGTTTCCGGCGCTGGAGGCACCGTGCCATGCGGTGTATCTGGCGATCAAAGATCCGGTCGATGCGGCGAACCGCGACCGGGGCCGGGATCGTGCGCATCTGATCGACTTGCTCGATCGCTTTGGCAGTGCACATCCGCAGCCCGATGCGACACATTTTTCCGGCCCAATTGGGCGGACGAATTTGAAATGGGAAAGCCATACCGAGTTTGTTACCTATTCCGCCTTTGCGCCGGGGGTGGCGGCGCGGCCGTTTGATCCGGCCACCGCCCAGGTATTTCCGCAGGAC
>JBAVTI010000423.1:0-2626 GCA_049696055.1 Paracoccaceae bacterium
GACGCCATCGCATGTACCGTGGCATCCAGCGCCGTCATCCCGATCGCCAGATAAGTCAGGGCGCAAATCACCGTAAGTCCGGTATAAACCGCCAGCAGCGACAGGGCGATGTCACTGGCACGCGGCAGTATTTTCCCAAGCGTGTCAAAGCCTTCGGTGCGAAAGAACTGCATGCCGCCAACCCGCATCACCGGCAAAAAGATCATGGCGATAAACGCGATCCCAAGGCCACCCAGCCAATTCAGCATCCCGCGCCACAAGTTCATCCCCTCGGGATAGCCCTCCAGCCCGATGATCACCGTTGATCCGGTGGTGGTAATGCCCGACACCGCCTCGAAATAGGCATTGGTGAACGACATCCCCGGCGCGCCCAAAATGAACGGCAAGGCGCCAAACATCGGCACCAATGTCCAGATGCCAAAGGTCAAAAGGAACGCCAGCCGTGTCGATAGCCCCTGCCCCACGGCATTGCGCATCGACAGCACCATCATCCCCCCGGCCCCCGAGGTGAACAACGAACTTTTCAGAAAGCCTTCCGCATTGCCGGTATCCAATACCCAATCAAGGCTGGCCGGGATCAGCATCAGCAACCCCAGCAACAGCAGCAAACGGCCAATAATATAGCCCACGGGGCGCAGATCAATCATGGGGCGCAGGCTTGACCGCACGCGCGCGCCCTGTCAAGCGCACCTTCCAATTGCCAGCCGCGCCCGGTGCGCGCCCGCCTCACTTCCCGCGTCAACCGACGTGGAACAGCGTGCCAAACAGCCGGGGGTCAAGGCTTTCTTGCGCAAAGGTCTCGCCTTGGGTCAGCAAGCTTACCGCATCATGGCTGTGCAGGCTTTCCTGATGGCTGGCCAGCACCCTGAAATCGCCAACGCGGGGGTCTGCCAGCAATTGCGCACAAAAACTGCGGGCGGCGTCTTCGACGAAAATCGGGTTCGCCGCGTTCAACTCGGCAAACGCCTGCTCGTCCTCGCGCTTGACCATCACTTGGGTTTCCGTTGGCACCCCGGCGCGCGCAAGCCCGATCAGGTCTTCAAACCACAGGCACGGCCCGTCCTTGGCCACCACCGAAATCCGCGCCACCGACCGCTGCGAATGCGGTGTCGCCAACTGGCCCCGGGTGCGGCGCGCATGCTCTGCCAGTTCCAGCGAACAGGGGCAGGTGCTGGAATAGACGTAATCCAGATGCATGATCTTCTTGCGCACCCCGCCCCGGTCCACCAACTCCAGCGCGATATCGTAATACTGCCAACCACTTAGGCCCGACCGCAGCGACCCAACCTTTACCGGAAACGAAAACCGCATCTGAATGCGCGCATCAAAGCTTTCCAGATCGCGCTTGTAATCCTCCAGCGCGTGTTCGATCACCTCAAAGCTGAAATCCCGCTCGGCATGGGCATAGAACGACCGCATGATGCGGCTCATGTTGATGCCCTTCTTTTCCGCCTCAAGACTTACCGTGCCGGTGACGCTGGTCTCCAACATCAAGTCACCGTTATCGCGCGAGTGATAGCGGATCGGCAGCCGGAAATTGGAAATCCCCACATGCTGGATCTGCGCCTTGGTCCCCACGATCAAACTCGCCGGCCCATTCTGCAAATCCGGCAACCCGGCCTTATAAGCCGCATCTGCCTCGAATTCCTCAGGGTACACCCGGCTCAACACCGAAGCGCCCGCCACCAGCGCCCGCGCCTGCTGGTCCACCGCGGCAATCTCGGCGTCCGTCGCCTTGCCTGCCCACTGCCGCAACAAAACCAACGCCGCCTCAACCTCTTCGCGGCTGGGCTTGCGCTCAATTTCGGGTGTGTGGATGTTCATAGCACGTCCCCCTGCATTCACGGTCGCAAGCGTAGTATGTAGGATGCGATCCGCCATAGCCAACCCTTGCAAGACGGAATACGCAGCATACCCGACATCAGATCACACAAAGCGCCGCCTTCAAATCGGCAATCAGATCACCAGCGTCTTCCAGCCCGACCGACAGCCTGATCAACCCCGGCGTAATTCCCAGCGCCACCTTCTGATCCTCGGGCAGCCGCTGATGCGTCGTCGTCGCCGGATGCGTCGCAATCGACTTGGCATCGCCAAGGTTGTTCGAGATCTTGATCACCTCCAGCGCATTCATGAACGTGAACGCCGCCGCCTTGCCGCCCTTGATGTCAAACGAGACCATCGTCCCGCCAGACCCCATCTGGCTTTTGGCCAATTCAAACTGCGCATGGCTCTCCAGCCCCGGATAAATCACCGAGACCAACCGCGCATCGCCCTCCAGCGCCCGCGCAATCCTCTCGGCACTTTCCGCCATCGCCCGGCAGCGCAAATCCAGCGTCACCATGCCGTTCAGCATGATCCACGCGGTAAACGGGCTCATCGCCGCCCCGGTATGCTTCATGTAGGGCTCTGCCACCTTGCGGATGAATTCCTTGGTGCCGCAGATCACGCCGCCCAACGCGCGGCCCTGCCCGTCGATATGCTTGGTCGTCGAATACACCACCACATCGGCGCCCTGATCCACCGCGCGGCTGAAAATCGGCGTCGCAAACACATTGTCCACGATCACCAACGCCCCCACCGCATGGGCAATGTCCGCCACTGCCGCAATGTCGATAATCTCCAGCGT
>JBAVTI010000424.1:0-8710 GCA_049696055.1 Paracoccaceae bacterium
TTTCTCTTGCAAAAATACTCTCGCGGGTGGGGTCCGGGGAGGGGGCGCGATTGCCCCCTCCCCGGCTTTGGCCGCAATACCGCCCGTCAGTCGATTTGCCGTGCTTCGCTGACCAGCATGATTGGAATGCCATCGCGAATCGGGAACGCAAGATGTGCCGCCTTCGAGATCAACTCTGACCGATCAGCATCATAGGACAATACTGCATGGGTCACCGGGCAGACTACCGCCTCTAGCATCCGCCGATCAAACGCCGCGGGTTCGGTCATTGCATCACCTCATCATCCATTCCACCGCCACGCAGAGCGAATTCCATCAGGGTGACCAGCGTCTCGCGGCGGGTCTGCAACGATGGCGCCTCTAGCAGCGCCTGTTTATCTTCGGGCGCAAACGGGCAGAGCATCGACAGCGAATTGATCAGCATTTCCTCATCGGCCTCTTTGAGGCTGCCCCAATCGCTGGAAAGCGCCATCGCCTGAAAATACCGACCCAGCAGCATCAGAAACCGGTCGCGTTGAAAGCCGCGGTCGTCTTCGGCAGCGCCCAGATCACGGCCAAAGGGCACCCAATCCACCGCACAGCGACGATAGGGGGTAAAACCCTGCACCTCTTGCACCACGCGAAAGCGCGAAATACCCGCAAGCGTGATCATATAGCGCCCGTCTTCGGTTTCGGAAAAACCCGTCAACCGCCCGGCGCAACCGATGGCTTGCAGGCGCTTTTCGGTGGTTCCCGGCACATCGCGCGGCTGGATCATGCCGATCAGCCGGGTTTTGGTTTTCATCGCGTCTTCCAGCATGGCCAGATAGCGCGGCTCGAAAATGTGCAGCGGTAACCGCGCCCGTGGCAGCAAAAGCGCCCCCGGAAGCGGGAAAACCGGAAGCGTCTCTGGCAGGTCTGCGGCGATCATCATGGGTGGCAACCTAGGCCGACTTTGCGATCAGGCAAATATCATCGACGACAGTTTGCGCCGCCCGCGCAGAACGGTGGGATCTTGTGGTTTCAGTGCATCGAAAATGATGAAAAGCTGTGCCCGCGCCGCCCCGTCGTTCCATTCGCGGTCGCGGCGGAACAGTTCCAGCAACGTGTCCACCGCCTCATCAATTTTACCTGCCGCGTGCAGCGCCAAGGCCAGATCAAACCGCGCCTGATGGTTGGTGGGGTCGGCATCGACCGCAGCACGCAGTTCGGTTTCCGGCCCGGCGTTGGCCGCCTGACGCGCAAGTTCGATCTGTGCGCGGGCGGCGTCGATTTCTTTGGCAGCGGTAATCGCCGCAGGAACCGCATCGACCAAGGCCTGCGCCTGATCCAGATCGCCCAGAGCCAGTTGGCACCGGATCATGCCCCCATAAGCGGTGGCACTGGCGGGATCTTCTTCGAAAATCGCGGCAAAGGTTTCTGCCGCATCGGCAATGGCACCTTCGGTCAACATCGCCTCGGCAGCCTCGAGGGCCTCGGCCAAGCCGCCATCCCCGGCAAGAGCGGCGGCCTTTTCGATGAATTTCTTGATTTCCGACCCCGGAATGGCGCCCTGAAAGGCATCAACCGGCTGACCTTGCCAAAAAGCATAGACTGTCGGGATCGACTGGATCCGCAATTGTCCGGCAATCTGTTGGCATTCATCAACATTCAGCTTGACCATGCGAACCTTGCCGCCCGCAGCATTAACCGCTGCTTCCAGTGCTGGCCCCAGCGTTTTGCACGGCCCGCACCATGGCGCCCAGAAATCGACGATCACCGGCACATCGCGGCTTGCCTCGATTACGTCGGCCAGAAAGGTCGCTTCGGACCCGTCTTTGACCAACGGCACTTGTGCTGCAGATTTTTCGCCTAAGCCAAGCATTTTGAGCCTCATCAGTCTAATTCTTTGAGCATATATGCGCATCCCTTGGCAAAAGGCCAAGAGCAAAGCGCATCGAAACCCTTGCTAAAGATCGAAGGTGGCAAACACCGGCACATGGTCGGAGGGCTGCGTCCAGCCGCGACAATCGCGCAAGATGCGGCTGCTGTGCGCCGAAGTGGCAATATCGGGCGTGGCCCAGATGTGGTCAAGACGGCGGCCCTTGTCGGCGGTATCCCAATCGGCCGAACGGTAGGACCACCACGAAAAAAGCGGGCCTTCGGGAATATCGGCGCGGGTGACATCGACCCAATTTCCGGCCTCCATCACCGACGACAGATGATCGACCTCGATCGGGGTATGGCTGACGATTTTCAACAGGCTTTTGTGGTTCCAGACGTCATCCGTCCGTGGGGCAATGTTCAGATCACCAACCAGAATGGCGCGGTCTGGCTTTTCCCAGTGGCACCAATCGCGCATATCGGTCAGGAAATCGAGTTTCTGGCCGAACTTTTCGTTCTGCTCTCGGTCGGGGATATCGCCACCTGCGGGCACATAGCAATTGTGGATGGTTACCCCGTTTTCCAGCCGCGCCGAGACGTGGCGGGCATGGCCCATGGCGGCGAAATCGCGGTCGCCGGCATCCATCAGCGGCAGCTTCGACAGAATTGCCACGCCGTTGTAGCCCTTTTGCCCCCGCGCCACCATGTAGCGGTAGCCAAGGGCGTGGAACTGTTCCATCGGGATTTTGTCGACCGGGCTTTTGCATTCCTGCAGGCACAGGATATCAGGGTTTTCCGCCGCCAGCAGCTGGGCCACCAGCCCTTCGCGCAAACGCACCGAGTTGATATTCCAGGTGGCGATGGTGATGGACATGGGGTCACTCCTGCTAAAGCGATTGCTTTCCTTATGCATCACGAAATGGCGCGCGGGTCTACCCGAACATCGCATAAAGAAACGCCGCGAAGGGGGTTCGCGGCGCGTGGAAATTCGGGGGAAGGGATCGGTCAGTTGATGGTGTAGCTGCCCGTTTCACACAGGTTGCCGGATTCTTCGAGCACGTCGCCATCCGCGAACACCATGCGCAGATCCCAATCGCAGACATCGCCGCTGTCGGAAATGGCCACCTGACCACTGGACCCGGCGGGAAGGGTCTGGCCGTCCAGGATGTTTTCTTGCCAATCTGCAACGCCAACCGGCGAGGCATAAAACTCGGTCAGGTCGGCACCCGAGTTGTTGGCAAGGGTAAAGGAAAGATCAGCAGCCATGACCGGGGCCGCGACGGCCGCACCCACCAAAGCCGCAAAAACCAAACGATACCGCGTCATGTTCATTCCTCAACAAGGACAAGTGTCCGAAGCCAACGCTCAGTGCGTCTATGAAAACATAGGTATAGCGAGCCGTGATTCCAAGGCCCCTGTTTGGGATTGTGGCGGTTATCCCACAGCCGTTGACAACGGCGGCGGCGCACGACCATCGTCGGCGGATGAACAGGCAGAGCCTTTGGCAAAACCGCAACTATCGACTGGTGTTTTCTGCCAGTGCAATCAGTAACTTGGGCGATGGCGTGGCGGCTTTGGCGTTGCCGTGGCTGGCCTCGTTGATGACCCGCGAACCGGTGCTGATTGCCATGGTGGCCACGGCCGGTCGGTTGCCTTGGCTATTGCTTTCGCTACCGGCAGGGGTGTGGACCGACCGCGCCGACCGCCGCCGCCTGATCATCCGGGCCGATGTGGTGCGATTCTTTCTGACGCTAAGCGTGGTCTGGATGGCCCTTACCGCGCCGATGGATCGCTCGATGGTCTGGGGATTGGCGGCAATTGCGTTCTTGTTGGGCTGCGCCGAGGTGATCCGCGACAATGCAGCCCAAACCCTGTTGCCGTCTTTGGTGGCAAAGGTCGATCTGGAGCGTGCCAACGGTCAGATGTGGAGCGTTGAGGAAGTGATGGGGCGATTTATTGGCCCACCGCTGGCGGGGGCCTTGATCGGGTATTCGATGGCGCTGCCCTTTGGTCTGGACGCTGTTAGTTTCGCGTTGTCGGCGGCGCTATTCATGCGGATCACCTTGCCAAAGCCAGTGTTGGTAACACCGCAGGCCTTTTGGCCAGCGTTGCGCGAGGGGATCATATGGATGCGGGGCAACCCGGTAATGCTGCAACTGGCAATGATGGTGGGGGTACTGAGCAGCCTTTATGCCGCCACGCTTGCCGTGCTGGTGCTGTATGGGCAAGAGATTCTGGGCCTTTCAGCCGCCGGGTATGGGCTATTGCTGACGGCAGGGGCGGTGGGCGGAGTTGTCGGCGGACTGGTTGGGCCAAGGGTGGCGGCACGGATCGGCGGGAAGACAAGTCTGGTTGCAGCACTTGTGTTGATTGCGGCGGCATATCTGATCTTGTCTGTGACCAGGTCTGTCACCCTTGCCGCAATCGCGATGTTCATCGAGGCCTTTGCAGGTGTGCTTTGGAACGTCGTCACCGTCAGTTACCGCCAGCGCATTATTCCGGCACCTATCCTGGGCCGGGTGAATTCGATTTACCGCTTTTTTGCCACCGGGGCGATGTCTTTGGGGGCTTTGACCGGGGGCGTGATCGTGGCCGCGCTGGAGCCTGCTTTGGGGCGCGACATGGCGTTGCATGCGCCGTTTATCGCCGCCTGTGCAGGCTATTGTGCGCTGTTGGTTTATGCAGTGACCCGTTTGGAGTTTGAATAAAAAGAGGCCGGGCACGAGGCCCGGCCAGGTCCAACAGGGAGGTGCCGTGTCATAACCCCGACACGGCAAGGGGAACCCTTAGGGTGAAAGTCTACATCAACAATCCCGCATAAGTGTTAATATAGGTATTGAGTTGGGCAACAATAAGACCCCTATGCGACTAATCTGTAACCACCTGATTCCGTGACCAACAACCGCGCGTTGGAAGGATCGGGTTCAATCTTTTGGCGCAAGCGGTAGATATGGGTTTCCAGTGTATGGGTGGTGACCCCCGCGTTATAGCCCCACACCTCATGCAGCAGCACGTCCCGCGCCACTACCCCTTGGGTCGCGCGATAGAGATACTTCAAGATGTTGGTTTCTTTTTCCGTCAGGCGGATCTTCTTTTCCTTTTCATCGACCAGCATTTTCTGGGCGGGTTTGAAAGTGTAGGGCCCAAGCTGAAAAATCGCGTCTTCCGATTGCTCGTGCTGACGCAGCTGGGCGCGAATACGGGCCAACAGAACCGGAAACTTGAACGGCTTGGTCACATAATCATTGGCGCCCGCGTCGAGCCCCAAAATGGTGTCGGCATCCGAATCATGCCCGGTCAGCATCAGGATCGGGCATTTCACCCCAGCCTTGCGCATCCGGCGGCACAACTCGCGGCCATCTGTATCGGGCAAGCCAACATCAAGGATCACCAGATCGTAGGGGCCAGCCTTGGCTTTTTCCATGCCCTCGACCCCATTTGCGGCCTCGAACACGTCGAAATCTTCGGTCATGACCAGTTGCTCGCTGAGCGCCTCACGCAGATCGTCGTCATCGTCGACCAGCAGGATTTTCCGTAGAGATGCCATTGGTTTGCTCCGGTTGTGTCGATCACAGATGCGCCTCACACACCTATCCGGCAAGATATGCGACAGATTTCTCACGCGGACGTGTCAGCAGCGGCGGAAATGTTTCAATTTCTGTCAGTGCAGACTAGATAGGACGGGAAAGGAAGTGCCATGCGCCCGCCCCTGAATGCCATTGCCCCCACGATTGTGGAACGCCTGACGCGCGCGCGGGGCGATTTGCGCATGGGAGTGCCGGTGGTGCTGTGCGATGCGGGGCGCTGTGCGCTGGTGGTTGCGGTCGAGGCGCTGTCAGAGGCACGGCTGGCGGAATTGCGCAGTCTTGGCACGCCGGAATTGGCGATTACCGCGCGGCGGGCGGAAACGCTGAAGGCGCGGGCTTATGATGGCGATCTTGCCCGGTTGACCCTGCCACCGGATGCCGGATTGGCGTGGCTGGCGGCAATGGCGGACCCGGTGGATGATCTGCGGGTGCCAATGAAGGGGCCGTTTCATGCGCTGCGCGATGGCGTAGCGGATTTGCACCGGGCGGCGATTGCCTTGGCCAAATCGGCGCATCTGCTGCCTGCGGTTCTGGTGTTGGCGGTTGAAAATGGGCTGGCCGTGGCGGCGGCGTCAAACCTGACGCTGATCCCGATGGCCGAGGCGGGGCCAGAGCTGCTGCGCGCCTCGCCCTTGCATCCGGTGGTGTCGGCGCGGCTGCCGATGGTGGCCAGCCAATCGGGGCGGGTGCATATTTTCCGACCCGAAGATGGCGGAGAGGAACACTATGCCATTGAAATTGGTCGCCCGGATCGGTCTGCCCCGGTTCTGGCGCGGCTGCATTCGGCCTGTTTTACCGGCGATGTGCTGGGGTCTTTGAAATGCGATTGCGGACCCCAACTGCGCGCGGCGTTGGCGCAGATGGGGGCGGCGGGCGCGGGGGTGTTGTTGTATCTGAATCAGGAAGGACGCGGGATCGGGCTTGCCAATAAGATGCGCGCCTATTCCCTGCAAGATCAAGGATTTGATACTGTCGAGGCCAATCACCGTTTGGGGTTTGAGGACGACGAGCGCGATTTTCGAATCGGTGCAAGCATCCTGCGGCAGATGGGGTTTTCCACCGTTCGGCTGCTGACCAACAACCCGCGCAAGATTGCGATGATGCAAAGCCATGGGATCACCGTGACGGAACGGGTGCCGCTGCATGTGGGGCAAACCGATCAGAATGCCGCTTATCTGGCGACCAAAGCCACCAAATCGGGGCATTTGCCATGACCCCTGCCGATATCGTTGTTGCGCGCTGGGGTGCGCGCTTCATGGGGCGCAATTTCCCTTGTTCGGTCGGGCGCGGTGGCATCGTGGCTGCGGGCAGAAAGCGTGAAGGGGATGGCGCGACACCTGCGGGCATTCACCGGATCGTGGGGATGCTTTACCGCCCGGATCGGCTGGCAGCTGGCAGTTTGCCGAAATGGGCAGTGCCGGTGGGGCCGGGTGATCTGTGGTCGGATGACGTGCGCGACCCCGACTACAACCTGATGGTGCGCAGCCCGCATGGTTTTTCGCATGAAAAGCTGTGCCGCGCCGACCCGCTATATGACCTGATCCTGATTACCGATTGGAACTGGCCCTATTCCGTGCCGGGCGATGGGTCGGCGATTTTTGTGCATTCATGGCGCAAACCGCGGCACCCGACGGCGGGCTGTGTCGGGTTTGCGCGGCACGACCTGATGTGGATCGCCCCCCGCATCACCCACGGAACCCGGCTTATCGTGCGCGGCTAACCCCTTTCCAAACCGCTTTGGATTGGCTATTCTGCACCAAACCGGGGGATTCCATGGCAAAAGCAACGCGCGTCGCGGATGATGAGATTTTCACCCTGCGGCTGGAGCGTAGCGCGCCAGACCTGTGGCCGATGCTGGAGGCGCTGTATGGTCAGCGCGCGGACTATCCGATTTTTCGCGAGGCGCTGCTGAATACCCTGCGCACGGCCTGGAATGCCCGCCCCGCCGATCTGCGCAGCCTGGATCTGCGGCGCGATCTGGAACCCGATTGGTTTCAGCGGTCTGATCGCGCCGGATACGTGTTCTACATCGACCGTTTTGCCGGGACTCTGCCGGGGGTTTTGGAAAAACTGGATTATTTGCAAGATCTTGGTATTACTTACGCGCATTTCATGCCCTGCCTGATGCCGCGCCCCGGCGATAGCGACGGCGGCTATTCAGTGATGGATTATCGCCGCATCAACCCCGCCTATGGCACCATGGACGATTTTGAGGCTGCCGCCCGCGCATTGCGTGAACGGGGGATCAGCCTGTGCGTTGACCTTGTGCTGAACCATACCGCCAAGGAACATGAGTGGGCCGAACGGGCCAAAAGCGGCGATCCGAAGTATCAGGATTACTACCTGATGTATGACGCCGATACCCTTCCAAAGCGGTATGAAGAAACCCTGATCGAGGTGTTTCCCGACAATGCGCCGGGTTCGTTTACCCATTACCCCGACATTGGCAAATGGGTCTGGACCACATTCAATGAACACCAATGGGATCTGAACTGGGCCAATCCGCAGGTGTTTCTGGAAATCACCGACATCATGCTGAACCTTGCCAACAAGGGGGTTGATGTGGTGCGGCTGGATGCTGTGGCCTTTATGTGGAAGCGTCTTGGCACGCGCTGCCAGTCGGAGCCCGAGGTTCACATGATCCTGCAAGCTTTGCGTGCTTGTTCGCGCATCGCCGCCCCTGCGCTGATCCATCTGGAAGAGGCGATTGTGGCCCCGGCGGAAATGCTGCCCTACCTTGGGCGCGGGCGGCATGATGGCCGCGAGGGGAATTTGGCCTATCACAATTCCCTGATGGTGCAGTTTTGGAGCGCCCTTGCCACCCGTGATACCCGCATGATGACCCATGTTTTGCGCGCGCATTTTCCGGCCACGCTGAATAATGCAACCTATGCGACTTATGTACGCTGCCATGATGATATTGGCTGGGCGATTACCGATGAAGACGCAGGCGCGTTGGGGCTAAGCGGGCCGGCGCATCGCACCTATTTGTCTGATTTCTATGAGGGGGCATTCCCCGGATCCTTCGCCAAGGGTGCGTTATTTCAGGTGAATGATGCCACCGGCCACAAGCGGATTTCGGGCAGTTATGCCTCGCTTTGCGGGTTGGAAAGAGCGTTGGAAACGGGCGATTTGGCTGGGGTAGAAACCGCCGTTCAGCGCATTTTGCAAGGCCATGCCCTGATTGCATGCTTTGGCGGTATCCCTTTGATTTATATGGGGGACGAGTTGGCAATGCTGAACGATTACAGCTATCTTGATCAACCTGAACACGCGCATGA